>NZ_JBSTYL010000016.1:0-110896 GCF_054052465.1 Aeromonas enterica
CTGGAGCGTTACGGAAGGGGAGTAAATATCAAAGCGTGTTTGCATGAGGCGCTGGGGCACCCCATGCAACACGTAATTGGGACATAGCCAAACAAAAGACCCCGCTCATTGGCGGGGTCTTTTAATTGCAACAAGGGTTGCAAAGGAAGTTCAGGAGCGATCAGGCGCGCTTGGCCTGCTTCTCGGCAATGGCGTCTGCCACGTCGGCCGGCTCCAGCACTATGCCTTCCTGATCCGGGGTCGGGAACACGGCAACACACAGCTCGTCCTGCTCCATGCCGTCGACCCAGCGCTCCAGCCACACCTTGAGGGTGATGGACTGCGGCTTGCACTCGGCCCACTCACCTTCGGCCCACGCTTGGGCGTACTCGGGGTGCGGCCATACCGGAATGCAATCTTCATCGTCGGTGGTCAGCATCATGACGCCGTGCTCGTCGGTCAGGACAAACAGCTCTTCGTGCTCGACCAACTTGCTGATGAAGTGCTCGTAGCGGTAGTCGGCGTTCAGTTGCAGCGCAGCATTGCGCTCGGTTTCGCTCAATTCATAGCTCATTGGCCAAGTCTCTCTTTCAATAAAGGGCGCCATGTTCACATCTTGCTGGCGGCTTGTCCAGTATGAGAGATCCGTCACCTATTTTTCGGCGATATCAACCCAGTTCAGGCGTCACCAGGGAGATTTCCACCGTCTCGCAACAGCGCTGGCGCAACCAGTAGGCAGATTCCACCTCGACGAAGCAGAGTTGATCCCGTCCCGCCTGCACGCCCTGCATGATCTGCTCGAACCGCAACTGCTGTTGCTGCTCCCAGGCGGCTGCCAGTTTGCTGCCATGGGCCTCGTCCACTACCTCGCGGCGCAGCTCGAACAGGTTATCGGTGATCGGGCTGTTTATCTTGGCCGGGCTGTGCCAGTACATCAGCAGGTTGTCCATCATCTCGGTGTCATAGTTGGCAAGGGCATCCAGCTCGGGGGTAGCCCCGACATCGCTGGCGGCAAAGTCACACCAGCCCGCCGTCAACGGCGCCAGGATTTGCGCAGCCGCCGCCTTGCCATGCTGACGCAAGGCAGCCACATCCAATCCCTTGATCGCGGGCAGCCAGACATCGCCCTGATGCTGGTCGAGCAGCGGCAGCAACAGAGAGGTGGGATAAACAGGAAAACGGGGGCCGAGAGAGTGAAGCAGTGATACTAGCGTGATCTTTACCATGAGGGGCGCCTTGAACTGGAAGGCCGATATGCTGCGCTCGGCCAGAAAGACAAAGGAGGGCCCTATCCTATCATGTTTGAACGCTAGCGAGCGGACTCACATTTCCACGGCTTAAATCGGATGACAATGCCCAAAAAAACAGCGTTCAGGCAGGCCTGCGCCAGAGAAAGCCCAATAGTTTGAACCAGCGCCCACTAAAGTGGATCCGGGAATGCTAGTTTGCATACATCTTTAGCGTAAGGAGTGCATTCATGATTGGGATCGACCAGATTTCTAACGACTTTGTAAACGACTTGAAAATACTGGCATGCTTTGATCCGGCCAACATGAGCCTGGGGATCAAGTTGCGCAGTGACATGTCCGACGAGCTGTGCCAAGCGGCAGTACGCCTGCATCAACAAGGTCTCATCAGCGCAGAAGATGGCGGCTACCTGACTCCTTTTGGCATGACCATGGTTGAGCATCTGCAGCATCTTATCGTCGCACTCAAACCGCTTTGATCGCCTGTGGGGCCCAGAGTGAAAAGTTGAGCAACTCCCAATGCGGGCCCTGCCGCAACAGACAGGCAAACAGCAAAGGACCTTCGGGTCCTTTTACTTTGCCATCGACCATCCATTCACCTTCCCGTTTCGGCAAAGGCTGCGCCTTGATCTCATCGGGCACGATCGTGCTTCCCAGGCGAACTTGTACAAACTGCTGACACACGGCTTTCGCTTCGGTGGCAAAAGCATTCTGTGCCTGAGTGTCGACGGAGATAAGTAGGCTGGAAACCAGCAGAAGTGATGGGGTCATGGTGAGATATGGCGGCGAAAGTGAAGTCGATACAAGTCTAATATGTACCCATAAACAAAAAGCCGTGGAACCAGAGGTACCACGGCTTTCTTAAATTCTGTAAGAATTACAGAGCAGTTACGTTCTCAGCCTGCGGGCCTTTCTGACCTTGGGTCACGGAGAACTGTACGCGCTGACCTTCAGCCAGGGTACGGAAACCGTTACCGCTGATAGCGCTGAAGTGAACGAAAACGTCCGGGCCGTTTTCTTGCTGGATGAAGCCAAAACCTTTGGTTTCGTTGAAAAACTTAACGGTACCGGTGATCATGTTAGACATATCTATAACCTGTATTCAAAATAATTACTTATGCTTTTCAGCGGATAAAGCTCAAAAACGGGATTAACTTATGAACAACAGGAAAAGATGTAAAACATCATATTCATTGACATAACTTTCGCCCTTTCAAGCTGGTTTAGATTATACGTGGCTTTGGGGATTACGCAAACAAATTTGTGCCCTGCCGACGGCAGGGCACAAGGGTTTATAACGCGGGAGCTTCCAGTGCCTGAACCAGTACCTTGAGGAAGCGTGCAGCCTCGCCGCCAGTGCAGGCTCTGTGGTCAAACGTCATCGACAACGGCAGTGCCCTGACCGGGCGAGCCTCTCCGTGGATGAACACCACCTTCTCGAACAACTTGCCGGCACCTATGATGGCCACTTGAGGTGGCGTCACTATGGGACTGGCATAGCGGCCGGCGATGGCACCGAAGTTGGTGAGGGTGATGGTCGCCCCCTGCAGCATCTCCCGCGGCACGGCACGCGCCTTCACATCGGTGATCATGCGGTCCAGCCCCTGCCGGATGTCGGCCCCTTCCCGCTCTGCCACGTTCTCCATCACGGGCACATAGAGTCCATGCCGGGAGTCCACCGCAATGGCAACGTTGACCTCGCTGAACAACCGCCTTGAGAGCGTATCGCCATCAAACCAGGCGTTCATGGAGGGCTCGGCACGACAGGCGACACCGATGGCCTTGATGAGGCGCACCGTCACATCTTCATCCGGCCGCCAGTGACGCAGATCCACCTCGTCGGTAATGCTGACCGGTACCACAGTCTGATGGGAAAGCTCCATCGCCTTGGCCATGGCCCGGCGCGAGCCCTTGAGGAATTCGTTGCCGCTGCTTTGCTGAGCCTCGAATGCCGCCTGCACGTCCTGCTCTGTCACCATGCCAGCGCCGCCACTGCCCTTGAGCCGGTCGATGTCCAGTCCCAATTTTTGCGCCAGCAGACGCACGGCCGGCATGGCCTGCACCAGGCTGCCACCTGGGGCTATGGCACCCACCACGAAGTGATCCTCGATATGTT
The DNA here is from genome assembly GCF_054052465.1 of Aeromonas enterica. Taxonomy (NCBI): domain Bacteria; kingdom Pseudomonadati; phylum Pseudomonadota; class Gammaproteobacteria; order Aeromonadales; family Aeromonadaceae; genus Aeromonas; species Aeromonas enterica. The sequence continues at coordinate 3,343 of NZ_JBSTYL010000016.1, forward strand.
GTTGATGGGCACTGACCTTGCCCACTACTGTGCCGTCATCCTCGCCCCCTTCGAACTCCACCAGCGGCGCACCGATGTGGAGTATGTCGCCCTCCTGCCCGCACAACCTGGCGATCACCCCCGCCACCGGCGAGGGCACATCCACCAATGCCTTGGCGGTTTCTACCGACAACAACACCTGATCGACACTCACCGTATCGCCGGCGCTCACCTTCCATTCGACTATCTCGGCCTCGGCCAAGCCTTCGCCCAGATCCGGTAATTTGAAAAATTTCATAGCCACTTCTCCATCAGCTGATGAGCCGCGTCCGCGATATCCTGCTCGGTGATGAGGTAATACTCTTCGTTGCGGTAGTAGGGCACGGCGGCATCCACCCCGGTGAGGCGTTTGGGCGGCGCCTTGAGGGAGGTCAACGCCTCCTCTGTGACCCGCGCCACTATCTCGGCGCCCACCCCGAAGCTGCCGCATGCCTCGTGCACCACCAGCAGACGGCCCGTCTTGCGCACCGACGCCAGAATGCTCTCCATGTCCAGCGGCTTGATGGTGGCGAGATCCAGCACTTCACACTGGATATCCTGCTCCGCCAGCAGGCTCGCCGCTCGCATCACCTCCTGGATGCAGGCTCCCCAGGCGACCACTGTGATGTCCCGTCCCGGCCGCAGGGTGAAGCAGACGTCCAGCGGCAGGCCGACACCGTCATCCACCACATCCGACTTCATGGAGCGATAGATGCGATCAGGCTCGAAGAACATCACGGGATCCGGGTCGCGAATAGCCGAGAGCAGCAAGCCATAGGCCCGTCTCGGACTGGAGGGGATCACCACCCGCAGGCCCGGAATATGGGCAAACAGGGCCTCAACGCTCTCGCTGTGGTGCTCCGGCGAGTGGATGCCGGCGCCATAGGGAGAGCGGTAAACGATGGGACAGGAGAGACGGCCACGGGTGCGGTTACGCATCCGCGCCGCCTGACAGATGATCTGCTCCATGCCGGGGAAGATGAAGCCCTGAAACTGGAACTCGGCCACCGGCTTGAGCCCCTGGGTCGCCATGCCGACCGCCACCCCGGCAATCAGTCCCTCGGCCAGCGGCGTGTCTATCACCCGCTTGAAACCAAACTTGTCGCGCAGGCCGACGGTGGCGCGAAACACCCCGCCGTTGACCCCCACGTCCTCACCGAGCACCACCACATCGGGGTCGTGCTCCATCTCGTGATGCAGCGCCAGATTGATCGCTTCGAGCAGTGTCATGTCACTCATGCAGCCTCCCCATTCCCATTGCGTGCCATGTCGCCATAGCACGCAGGCTTGACGGCATCCTGCAGCCTTATCTCATCGATCATGAGCGTTCCTCCCCTGCGTGACGCTGCATGCCCTTGGCGATGATGCGCTGGCGCTGGCCGCGATAATCCTTGGGCAACTCGGCAAACTGATAGTCGAGCAGGGTTTCCGGCGCCTGCGGGGCCGTGCCTTCATAGGCAGCCACGGCGCGATCGACCTCCCGGCTCGCCTCGGCCAGCAGCGCCTGCTCCTGATGTTCGTCCCACCAGCCCTGTCCGGCCATGAACTGTCGCAGCCGCTTGACCGGCTCCCTGGCCCAGGCTGCTTCCACTTCGGCGGCATCGCGATAACGGGTCGCATCGTCGGCCGTGGTGTGATCCCCCAACCGATAGCTGATCGCCTCTATGAGGGTCGGGCCCTTGCCGGTGCGCGCGCGCTCCACGGCGATGCGGGTGGCATCATAGACGGCTACCACATCGTTGCCGTCGACCTGAATGCTGCGCACCCCGGCCCCTATCCCTTTCTGGGCCAGGGTGGGGGCGCTCGACTGCAACTTGCGCGGCACCGAGATAGCCCACTGGTTGTTGTTGATGATCATCACCATGGGCAGATGCCAGACTCCGGCACAGTTGAGCCCCTCCAGAAAGTCGCCCTTGGAGGTGCCGCCGTCGCCTATGGTGACCACGGCGACGCGAGGCTGGTTGCGCAACTTGAAGGCCGCCGCTATGCCGGCAGCATGGGTGATCTGGGTGGCGATGGGCACGCAAATGGGCAGGTCCTCCGACAGCTCGCCATCGGCCTTGTAAAAGACACAACCCCGTTCGTCCCCACCCCAATATTGCAGGTTTTTCTCCATGGGTACGCCCCGCACGTAGAGGGTGGGCATGTCCCGGTAGTAGGGCACATAAACATCCTGCTCCTGCATGGCGAGACCGACGCCTATCCCGACCGCCTCTGCTCCCAGATGGGAGGGAAAGGTGCCGAGTTTGCCGGTTCGCTGCAGCGCGATCGCTTTCTTGTCATAGCTGCGCACCATCACCATGTTGCGGTAGAAGGTGTGCAGTATCGCCTTGTCCAGCCAGGTCGGTAGTGTCGCGACCGGGCGCCCTTCCTCATCGAGGTAACGAAGGAAAGGGATGTCGACATGGGTCATAACTGGCTCCTTGCCGTTGTCAACGTCACCACCATGAGGTGACCCTTAGAATGTAAATAAGATGTTAACTAAAGAGCAATGTGATTTAACCAGGTAAGACCAGTAGAAACTTCTTTAATTTCAGAAAGACATTGAACTTTTCGGCTGAGCAGAGACGAAAAAGGGAGCCGCTTCGGGCTCCCAGTTCGGGCTGCTGCGGGATCAATCCCACGAGGATGAAGGGGCGCCACCAGCCGCACAGCGCACTGGGTGGAGGGCCCAAAAAGGGTTCAGTTCACTCCCACAAGCGGGTCGGTACCACCAGCAGCACGGTGCGCTGGCCTATGGCCACATTGGCGTTGGGGAAGACCACTGCCTCCCGCGTCTTTTCTACCGTGTAGCGCAGCTCCCCATCCTCGGCCAGCACGAACCCCTGGGGAAACTCGGTGAAATTGTCCACATCGCTGGCAAACAGGAAACGAAACTGCTCCGAACGCTTGTTGATCACCCGGTCGATGGCAAAAATGGTGAAGTCATCCGCGCGCCAGGGCTCGAGCGCCACCTCATCCTGGGTCACTAGCTCCTGCAGTGCCTGACGGGTCTCGATGAAGCGGGTCATGTCGTTCTCGCCAAACGGGCGCACCTTGCCCAGCTCCACCGTGAAGGCATGGGCACCGTGGCTGTGCGAGCTGTAATAGCTGAAGGTGGTAGTAGGGCCACTGGAGAGCAGTATGGTGCGCACCCCGCAGGCACCGAGGAACTGCACCTGCTCCTTGCAGTGCGGCCGCTCATGGGGAAAGGGGTAGACAGCAAACTTCTCGTGGCGCGAACCGCGAATGGCGGTGTGCAGATCGTAGTGATAACGGGGCCGGGCCGGATCGGCAAAGAAGCGGCTCACATACTGCTCCAGGCGCATGGCGCGAATGCGCTCCTGATTGCACAGCCCCTCCCCCTTGCTGTGGGCACCGGAGAAGAGCCGGTTCATGTTCTCCTCCACCTCCCGCAGCCCCAGGTTCATGGCGGCCGGGTTGCCAAACAGGAACAGCACCCGATGACGGGCCGTGAGCTCACCATTGAGCAGGCGGCTCAGCAGCTGGTTGCAGATCTCGATGGGAGCCGTCTCGTTGCCGTGGATGCCGCAGGAGAGCACGATATCCTTGCGCCCGCCCGGCAGGTCGCCGGCGCCGCTGGCAGGCTCCAGGCAGAGCACGCCCGTATCCCACACGCTCACCCGTGAGCCACCGGGCAGGTCAAATGTGAACGGCTCAAGCTGCCACTCATGGCGACGAGTCAGGGCCAAAAAGTCATGCTGGGGAATCATCCATCTCACCCTTTTGTCAGGAACGCTATGGGCGGATTATACGCAACGCGTGGGGGCTTAAAATCAGTTTTTAAACAAATTCAAACAGTAAGGATACAAATGTGGCGACAGTTAATGACAAGTCGGCAGGCATAGGGTGAACGAGGGAGCGGCGAGAAGGGGAAATGAAGCGACAGGGACGAGAAATATCGGGCAATCATTCAAGCGCCGGCGTCAGGCCGGTTGATACAGCAAAGTCGGGATCAGCAGAAAGACGAGGCATCCATGCCCGGCTGATCAACCACGCCAGAACGGCTTGGTGGTCTCTTGATAGCGATCAGATTCGTTCAGGCCGATGTCCTTGAGCAGGTACTCGGGCAGCTCGGAGAGCTGGCGACGGCTGCGGCTGCGTTCCAGCCAAGTCAGCACTGTCATTTTGACGCGAGCAACCAGATTCGATTGGCTGGAATGCTGGTAACCGGTCTCGGTATAAGTCATGTTGGCCATGATGTGGCTCCTCTTGATGATGTCTGCGCGGGGTGCGAATTTGTTGCGCAAAGCTTAGTCAGGAGGGACAACCGACTCAATTGACGAATTTTGATACAAGACATTAGTAAAACTAATGGTGAATGTCGTCAATCTGTAAAACCTAACAGATTGATTTTAAACTATTAAATAATCATTTAATTCCGTCTGAAAGACCGGCAGCATATTCTACTGCATGGCACACCTCTAACTATGCAGTTTCTTGTCTTGGCTATGCAGTCACGGTATCTCAAGGCGAGGCTGGCAACCTGGCATTTACATCCGATTGTTAATCAAGAGATCTTTTGTTGATCCTTATTTAACAGATAGATACAAAATAAACACACTCAAATGGCTATCGCTTTTGACCCTTGCCAGGCGCACCGCAAAGGAGACGCTTGGCGCGCTTTCGGCATGCTGGTATGGTTATTTATACAGTAGTTTAGCCACGTCTCTGCCAGCCCCTGTGGAGGGTGTGACAGGGGCGACCACAGGACACGCCGATGGACACATTTACCCCGACTGCCGCCCTGCGTCAACAGATGGACGCGCTCGAAGAGGCGTTGGCCCGCCTGGCCCGACAACTGGCGCAACTCCCCTTGCAGGAGGCCCACGTCTATCCCCTCCCCGCCGTGCCTCAGGGGCAGGAGCACGAGCCCATCGAGCAGATAGAGGTGGGCTATCTGGGCGGTGAGGAGGCGCTGGCGGCCACCCTGGCAGCCTACCGGGATCACTGTGCTCGCCCCGGCTGCTCCACCAAGGCCACCCACCGTCTGCCGGGCTGGCTGCGCTTTTCTGCCGCCAGCGCCAGCCAGCTGCGCCCGCTGATCGAAGAGGTCAACAGCCGCAAGCTCGCCTTCAAGGAACTGGTGCAACAGGCCGGTGGGCGGGATGAGAAGTTCGAGCTGGTACACAGGGCCCTGCCCGGGGTGATCACCCTGCAGGTCTACCGCAAGCTGACCCTGCTGGAAGGAGAGCTGCATTCCCTCGGCTTTACCTGGGCCGACAAGCAGAGCATCAACCGCCTCAGCCGGGAGCAGGTGCTGGAGATGCTGGAGCGCAGCCGCCGCTACATTCCGGCGCTCTCCAATAACGAGGAGTGGAGCAAGATGGTGGATCAGGAGGTCTATGACCTTCGCCGCCTGCCTGCCGATGCCGAGCTCAGGATCCGGCGACCGGTCAAGACCCACCCCATGATCAACCTGCTCTGGCAGGACAGGGAGCCCCGCAAGCAACAGCTCAAGGCGAGCCTGCCCCTGCTGCTCTGCTCGGACACCCAGCCCGCCGTCACCCACCTTGGCCACTACCCGCCGAAACTGCGGCAGGCGCGGCGGGATCGCAAGATTGGCGGTGAGCCCATCATAGAGCGGCTGCACCTCTACCTCTATCAGGGGTAGCCGCGAGTCGGCAGACTCACCTTGTCCAACCTCTGCAGATGGCGCGGCACGCCCGCCACTCCGCTGGCCTGGCCGAGCGGCCACCTCGTTGACGGGAGCTCCTGCACAGCCACAGACATAAACGAAGGGGGGATCGCCTGCCGGCGATCCCCCCTTGTGCACAGCCTCCGCCTGATCAGCCCATCAGCAGGGCGCGCAGGCTCTCCACATCCAACCCGCGCACTTCGGACTGGCCGCTCAGCAGGCCATCGGCCAGCGCCCGCTTCTCGTCATGCAGGGCGACTATCTTCTCCTCCACCGTCTGCTCGCACACCAGTCGATAAACCGTCACCGGCTGGGTCTGCCCCATGCGGTGGGCCCGATCGCTCGCCTGATCTTCCACCGCCGGGTTCCACCAGGGATCTAGGTGCAGCACGGTATCGGCCTGGGTCAGGTTGAGGCCCGTGCCCCCCGCCTTGAGGCTGATGAGGAACAGCGGCACCGGCTCGTGCCGAAAGCGCAATATGGAGTCCTGGCGGGACTTGGCGGAGCAGCCGCCATCCAGATAGCAGTAATCCCACTTCTTCTGTTCAATGCGTGCACGCAGCAGGCTCAGCAGATCGACGAACTGGCTGAACACCAGTACCCGATGACCGTTGCCGATCGCCTCGTCCAGCAGGGCCATCGCCTCGTCCAGCTTGCTGCTGGTCTGGGACCACTCGGGCATCACCAGCTCGGGGGAACAGCAGAGCCGGCGCAGCCGGGTCAGGCCGCTCAACACGTGCATCAGGGCACGACCATCGGCACTTTGCACCTGCTGCACCACCTCGCGCCGGGTTGCCTCATACAGCTGGCGCTCCTCGGGGGAGAGGCTGATGTGATGAATGATCTCTGTCTTGTCCGGCAGCTCGGTCAGCACCTGCTGCTTGAGACGACGCAGGATGAAGGGGCTGATCACCGCCCGCAGCAGCGCCATGTGCTGGGGATCCTTCACCGCCTTGCCGAAACGGCGCTTGAACTCGCCCAGGCTGCCGAGCAGGCCCGGGTTGATAAAGGTAAACAGGCTCCACAGCTCCCCCAGGTGGTTCTCGATGGGGGTGCCGGAGAGGGCAAGGCGAAAATCGCCGTCGAGCTGAAACAGCAGCTTGGCGCGCTGGGTGCCGGCGTTCTTGATCTGCTGCGCCTCGTCCAGCACCATGCTCGACCAGCGGCGAGACTTGAGCGCTTCTGCAAGGCTGCCGAGCATGCCGTAGTTGATCAGGATCACCTGGCCGGCCTTGGCATCGCGGATCATTCCTTCCCGCTCGGAGGGGTTCTCGAACACCACCACCTCGAGTTCGGGAGCGAAGCGCGCCACCTCTTCCTGCCAGTTGGTGACCACTGACTTCGGCACCACTACCAGCGCCGGCCCCAGATGCTGGCGCATGCGCAGCACTATGAGTGCCTGCAGGGTCTTGCCCAGACCCATGTCATCGGCCAGACAGGCGCCAAAGCCATGATGGGCCAGGGTCGCCAGCCAGCGCACTCCATCCTTCTGATAATCCCGCAGCGGGGTCAGCAGCTCGGCCGGACACTCCACCTCCTGCTGCCACTCCTGTTGCAGGGAGTGCCAGGCGTCATCCCCCTCGGTGGTGATGACGGAGAGCAGGCGAGTGAGCGGATAGGCCAGCTTGTTGTTGATGCGTTGCTCTTCATCCAGCATGGCGCCCAGCATGGTGAGCCGCTCCACCAGCTTGTCGCTCAGCATCAGGCTGGTCTTCTCGTCGAGCTGGACGGTGCGCTGACCCGGCGTCATCTGGCGCAGGATCAGGCGCAGGTCGAGGATCTGATGCTCATCGAGGGCCAGCGCCCCCTCCACCTGGAACCAGTCCTGGCGCCGCTCGATGCGCAGACTCAGGGCCGCTTCATCCAGACTCTTGAGGCGGGCGCTGTCCTGGTGCCAGTGAATGACCACACCGGCATCCACCAGCTCGGGCAGGGCGTTGACCAGTGCCAGCGCCTGCTCCCCCTGAAGTAGCCACTCACTGCCGGGCAGGCCGATGGGCAGCGAATTGCGCAGCTGCTGGGCCTGTACCTTCTCGGCGGCCAGGTCCCGCTGCCAGTAGTGATAATCCTTGATCCCCTGCCGCACTATGGCCTCCCCCTTGCCAAGAGGCAGTGGCGGCAACTCGCCCTGACGGGTCACCAGCCTGACTGCCAGCTGACCATCCTGCCAATCCAGCTGGACCGAGGGAACGCCGGGCCAGGGAGCCAGTTCGGCATTGCCTGTCAGGCCGTCCACCTGGCTGTGCCAGGGCAGGCCCGGGATGGCATCCAGGGTGCGCTGCAATTCGCTTAAGCCCTCGGCCGACAAGGGGGGAATGGATTCCAGCGCGGGCAGGCGATCGAGCAGCGGCTGGGGGGTGAGGATGAGCTGCCACAAGTCCTGCGCCAGCGGCAGTATGTGGGCCCCACGTGCGGCGGCGGCCGGGCTCAGCACGGCGCCCATGCCTTGCTCAAGGGGGACGACCTGCAGCAAAGGCGCACTGATGGCCAGTTGCAGTTTTTGTCCCTTGGCATTGAACAGGCGCGGATGATTGGCCAGCGGTGCCCAGGCCTCTCGCGGCAAGTGGCCCATGACCCGGGGCAGGGTACGCACCAGCGCCCAGTCCTCTTCGTCGAGCAGGGCAGCATACTGGGTGGAGAGCAGCGCGGGATCGACCCGGCGACCGGCGGTCCACTCCCCCTTGGTGCTCTGCTTCTGGATCTTGCACTCCAGCTCGGGCCCTTCGGCATGCAGCAGCCACACCAGCCGCTCCTGCGCCTTGCGCACGCCGCTGGAGCGTCCCAGCCCCTGCAGCCAGTTGAGCCAGCTGGCCGAGGCGGGCGTCTTGTCCTCCCCGTCCTGTTCGTCGGTCTCTTCCTCCCCGTTGGCGGCGCGCAGCTGTTGCAGCGGTGCACGCTGCGCCCCCTGCCCCAGCAGGAGCCGCAGCAGATCCTGACAGAAGGCCATCAGCCTGTGATGGGGGTCGGCCTCCAGCACGTGGGAGAGATCCCACTTGTGCAGGATGGCAACCTGGGGGCTCTGCTCACCATGTCGGGCAAGGGCGCAGAGATCGAGCCAGAGATAACCCCAGTGCAACTCCTCCAGCGGCAGTTGCAGGGTATCGAACAACCCGACCGCCTGGCCGTGGCGATCGCCGGCCCACTGGCCCAGCAGATCCGCCAGCAGTGGAAACTGGTTGCCCAGGCTGCGCTGCCACTTCTTGCGCTGCTCGCTGGCAATGACGGGGTCGGCTTGTTGCAGCCAGCCGAGCCAGAGCAGGCCGCCGAACATCAGTGGCCACTGACCCTGACCACCTTGCGCCTGCCACTGCCCGAGGGCACCAAGCAGCCGCTCGGCAAGAGGTTGTTCTGCTCCCTGCTCCGCCAACTGCTGCAAGGCAGGCCAGTGAGTGGTTACCTCGCCTGCCAGGTCGCCACAGAGCCATTGCCACTCGGATGCGAACCCCTCGCTCAGGCGGGTCAGCTCGGGGGCACAGGCGCTGGCGACCGATGCCAGCGGCCACTGCTCACCCGGTTCGGCATCGAGCAGGGTTTGCAGGGCGAAGTGCATCAGCATCAGTTGCTGCCATTGCGGGCTGGATCCCGGCAGCAGGCGATGGGCCTCGGGCACGTCGAGCAGGCTCAGCAGATCGGCTGCGAGGTAGTAAGTCGGCACCTGACCCGCCTCCCCAAGGCAGAGTTCGCGCACCAGTGCCTGGGCCATCTCCTGGCCGGTCACCGAGGGCACCCGTGCCCAGTTCGGCATGGGGCAGGCTCCCGAGCGCACCGCCAGGATCAGCGCCAGGGTTCCCTCTGCCGTCAGACTCCACTGCTGCTCCCCGCGCAGCCGCACCAGCCCCTGCAACTGCAACTGGCTCAGCTTGTCGATCAAGGCCCGCCCGAGCGGCTGCTGTGCTTGCAGTTGTTCTTGCAAATAGCGGGTACTGGCGGTGCGCTGCAACTGCAGCTCACTGAGCAGGGCATAACAATCGGAAGAGAGGGTGAACGCAGACATCAAGACTCACGGGCAGGTGCAAAAGCGGAATTTTAACGGGAAAGCGGCGGCGGCTCGACCCTTAACCGTGAAATAACTCAAAAAAAGCCGACTGGCTCATAGAACGCCGCGAGCAGGGCTGAGCGCCGAGGGATGGCAAGAGGCGGCAACCTCGGCGAAATGACAATAAAAAAGGCGCCGCAGCGCCTCTTTGGGGGTAAACGTGCCGACGTGTCAGCCTTCCAGCTGCGCCAGACGGGCTTCCAGAGCCTGCAACTGTGACTTGAGGGTTTCGACCTCTTCCTCCAGCGCGCTCAACCTGTCCGCCGCCGGGGACGCATAGCTGCCGGCTGGGGATGCCTCGGCCAGTGCCTGCAGATCCACCTCGCCGCTGAACAGATGGGCATAGCGGGATTCACGCTTGCCCGGTTCACGGGGCAACTTGACCACATAGGGCCCCTGCTCAATCAGGGCAGCCAGCGCCGCATCCACCTGAGTGACATCATCGAAGCTGCACAGACGGTTGGTACGGGAGCGCAGTTCGCCCGGTGTCTGCGGGCCGCGCAACAGCAGCTCGCAGACGATGCCGAGCTCCTGCTCGCTGAACTTGAGGGTGCCGAACTCGGTATTGCAGAAACGGTGCTGGTAACGGGGCACCCGGGCGTTGAAACCGGCGGTGTTGACCACCAGACGCTTGCGGATCAGTTCATCCACTACGGCGCGGATATCCAGCTCACAGAGCTCCAGTACCGGCTCGCGGTTGCTCTTCTGGTTGCAGGCATTGACCAGGGCATTGAGGGAGAGGGGGTATTGATCCGGCGTGCAGATCTCTTTCTCGATCAGAGCGCCGATCACTCGGGCCTCCAATGGGCCTAGCACTAACTCCATTTCATACTCCCTTTCTAAAACAAGACGTTGAGGCCACTATCTTAGCCATGGCGCCTCTGCCGTCCAGCAGAGGCAACCATTTTTGCGAAGCCGTGAGGCGGTTGATGAAACATCGCACAACCTGGCCGCTCCGCGACAGCCAACATCAGGAGGAGGGCTTGCGCTCCAGCGCCGTGGCTACTGAGCTAGCGGCCGAGCCGGTCAGCAAGGGATCACCCGGATAGAGCATCAGGGCCTGCGCTCGCAGCGCCCTTGCCTCCTCCTGCCGCCCCAGCGCGCCGAGCGCGAGCACCATGTTCGCGTAGATATTGGATCTGGGGGTGTGGCGCACAAAGGCCTGGCCCCAGTCGAGATAGGCTTCAAGCTCCGCCTTGTTGTCGGCCTGCAAGCCCACCATGAGTCGCACCGAGTTCACGTCAAACTCCACCCGGGTCAACCAGGCCATGGGATTGACGATGTCGAGCAACAAGGTCGGCTCCTTGTAGCCGCCACGCTCATACTTGGTCACCACCCAGGCGGTATGAATGGCGGTGAGCATGAAGGGCACGACCAGCAGAGGAATCGTGATGGCCACGAAGCGCAGCAACAGCCAGGGACGATAGACATATTCGCGCCAGCTGGCTGTCTGCATCCCCTCCTCCACCTCCGCATCCAGTACATGGATCAGCAGCAGCAGAGCCCACCAGAGAGCGATGGCGTGATAGAGCGGATATTCGGTCTGGGTGTGCAGCAGTATGGGGGTCACCAGCGCCAGCAGCGCCGCCCCCTTGACCCAACCGGCCCGACTAATTCGCCATAGCAAGGCGCCCACCATCAGCACCATGCCGATCATGGGGGCCAGCCCCCCTTCCACCGCCCAGTAGAGAAACTCGTTGTGGGGGTGATCGAGGTTGTATTCAATCTGCACCATGGCCGGGTTCAGCGCCTTGTCGGCCATGTAATGATGCAGGAAGGTGGTTTCAAAGCTGCCGTAGCCCCAGCCAATCCAGGGGGATTGCGCAATCAACTTGGCGGCATAGGGCCAGTAGATGGAGCGCATGCCGCCGGATTGATATATCTCCAACCCTCGCCTGGCCCCCGCCATCCAGTACTGGGATGCCAGCCCGAGCGCGATGCCCAGACCAACCAGCCCCAACACCCGGCCCAGTTGCCGCTCGCGACGCAACTGCGGCGTGAGCAGGATCAGAGCCAGCAAGCCACCCAGTTGCCCCACCCGGGATTGCAACACCACCAGCAACAGGCCGGCCGCCAGGATCACCCCATAACGCAGTCCTCGTAGCCAGGCATGGGTATTGCCGCGCAACTCCAGCCAGATGGCCAGCGACAAACCGGTCGCCATGAAGGTCGCCATCACATTGGGCTGCTGGAAGATGCCGTAGGGGCGATTGACCCGAGTGTCATAACCGAGCCAGTTGCCGGGGGTCAGCAGGTAGTACTGCACCAAGCCAAGCAGCGCTTCGATGGCGACCGCACCCAGCAGCAGATAGAGCAGCTTGTCACGGGCCTGACGCGCTAACTGCCACTGGTACAGACAAAACAGAAACAGCAGACCGGCAAACAGCCCCAGCAGCCGAGGAATGGCATAATCTTTCAGCTCAAAACCGGGATAGGCCATGGGCAGCAACAGCAAGCATCCACCGAACCATAGCCAGCCCTGCAACGGCGAGAACACCAGCCGCTGTTGCAGCGTCACCTGCCACAACCCCAGGCCGATGACGAGGCTGGCGAAGATCCAGCCCCAAGCATTGAACGGCAGATAGAGCCCGGCCCCGCCGGGATTGTGCATGAAAAAGTGCATACCGAATAACCAATAAGCGATAAAAAATACACCAAACACACCATTCATGTATTTAATCATCATGCATTCCTAGCATAATTTATTCAGATTGCCCTATATCTTTGGTAGATAATAAAAGAGCGAGCAGCTTACAACTGCTCGCTCTGTTTTATGAAGAAAGATCGGCCCTATGGCAACTTTCGGTTACTGCAACTCTGTCAAGCCGTAAAGACCACTCTTGCGGCTCAACATCTGGCCTCCGTCCCGTGTCAAAGGAACCCACCCAATGCTTCCTTTCGCGGTTGTTGGTTTGAGCAACATCAAATCAAACGGTATCGTGACATAAATTCCTTTGGTAAAGCTACCTTCACCATACTCATCCGCAGAAACATCTGTAAATGTTGCATACCCCCCCAGGATAACGCCTGAATCAAACCGCTTGGAGAAATCGAATGTAGCGCCTTTGTCACCAGCCAAATACTGACCCACGGAGACTTTGGCGGTGACATTACTCATGAATGGTAACTGCCAATACGCAGTAACATGTCCGGTCATTACATCGTAATCAGCCATTTTCAGGGTGTTGTTCCAGTCTCGCTGTTTCACCCAGTTGGCATCAACGCCAATAGCCCAAGTTTTGCCATATGGACGATAGAGCACCTCACTCCCGACGCCAGCATACATCATCTCCAAATATCCACCATAAGCTTGCCCGTACCAGTCTTGAGCAAGTGGTTGCATATGGGTTAACTGCAAGTTGTTGAGTAATACATTGGAGGAGTCGACATACTCACGAATCCACGTCCGAACTCGAGGTAAGGCATCGCCATCTGGAGGAGGCGCTTTATAATTGAACTCATCGTAGTTATTTACCAGATTGACAAACAGCGTACCTTGCAAGCTGTTGTTTTCATTTATACGCCAATCAGCATTGGCATTAATGCCTAACTGATACATATAGAAAGACTCAGCACCACCAAATGATTGCGTCAGATCTGGTTCAAAAGAGTATGAAAAAGCTTTGCGCTCAGATGCATAGGTGGATTTCCCCTGAATTTTTCCTGCAGCCTGCACTGATGATTTTTCATGCTGCTCTTCTCCCAATACCTGTACCACATTTGCACGACGAACAGATGGAAGATCGATGCGGGTCTCTTGTAAATGGAAGTTCGACTTACGTTCAACAACATTCAGCTCATCGACCGTACCCGGCAAATAATTAGCTGCTAATAAAGAGGCTCTCTTCATCGCCTCACTCTCATCGCGATACTTGCTCTGCGTGCCGATGACAGTCACAGAATTGGTGGTTGTGTAAAATTCTGTATCCTGCCAACCAGCATTCTCTTTCAAATCAGCGGTTAGCGCTTGCCACTTCACGTCAGTCATGGTCGCTGGAACTTGGTCAGGCTGATAAATGGGTCTCGGCTGGTCAATATGAGCTGGTTTCATATCATTAAAGTTAGTCCGAAAAGTCACCCCCCACATCAAGGTGTTTCCTCTCTGCCAGCTGAGATGACTATCCAGATTATCGAAAACGCGGTACACAGCCCCTACATTCCAAGGTGAGTCTTGAGAAATATGGCCAGCGAACTCCTTGCTATAATCATTGCCATCATATTCCAGCTTCAAGCTAAGTGGCTGCCATGGCGTTTGATACTCCACACCACCGAAGAGTGCTGCTGGCCCATGAAACAAGCTATCAACTTCAAACTTACCGCCATTCCCAGAGTAACTATTACGCCTTTGACACCAGCTATCTTTGTACTCACAAAATGGGTTTTTAATATTACTACTTTCGGCCATATTTCCCCAGCCGATACCGAGAGTAAAATCAAATGGGCCATACCGTTTGCTAGCCGTTACAAATTCACTGTCAAAGAGACCTGTCCCCATTAGATCTCTAAAGCCTACTGACACTTGTGGCAGATAGTTAGATTCTTGCCAAAGACGGAACTTGAAATCCATCCCTTTATCTTTATAGGTTTGATCACCACTAAAGTCTTCGTAGGGACTGTATTTTTTTGTTCTTACATCGGTATATCTCAGTGTCGCTTCAAACCAATCAAATGGCTGCGCAGAGATAGACCATCGACGATATTGGTCATTATCAACATAGTTAGCACTGAACTCACCTGTTTTGGCCATTCGTGCGGTAGGCATTTGAAGCAGACCCACACCACCGAAATCACCTTGTGAGGGACCATAAGGATCAATAACAGACTCTGCAGCACAAACAGCTCCTGAAACAAAGATCGCAATATATTTCAATTTAGGCAACATCATTCTGGTACTCGATTAGCAAGCAGACTGGCAATACGAATATTGATATCTCTATACTGCTCAGGAAGGAGCTGGGGGTCAAAACCGACAAACAGCGTGGCACCCGCCATAGGTTCACGATGCAGTTTGTTCCAGCTGGCTACAGGAACTCGGCTGATAGATCCGTCAGGCTGGATCAGGAATGCTTCATGCTGCGCGGCGCCTGCCAACAAGCGGTAATCCTGCCAATAACTTGTCAAACTAGCACCAGATTGGAGAGGCTGTTTACTGCGACCGTTAATCAATCCTACGAAATAGATAAAGTCGGGTCTTGAAGCCACAAAGAGGGTGTACTGTCCTTTTAACAGTGGATTACCATTCGGGTCAATTCTGGACTTGGCTGGCTCTAATGCGATTGACAACCGCCCACTAACAGGAACTTTGTCCAGCTCTTGTAGTAGCTGCTGAGTTGACTGGATCAATGCACCTTTGTCACCCTCTCTCATCCAAAATACTTGGAGTATTTTAAGATCCTTGAGCAAATTCTCTTTGGTAATCTGGAGCGCTGTTATTGTCTTTTCATTAGCTATTTGTGCAGTACGCCAATAAATATTATTAGGCAATTGAACATTAAATAACAGGTCTGCAAGTCTGGCTCCATCGTGAAACTCAATCTTCGCTGTAGAATGACGTTCAAAAATCACGTCTATATCAGCTTGGGCCAAAGCAAAAAATGGCATGAGACCGATCATCAGGTATCTTTTCATAATGCGTACGGCTTTAATATTGTCATTTCAATCACCGGTAAATCCGGCCCCAATTTCTGCTGGCTTTTTAATATTCTGCCTGTACTACGCTCAAACCAATAGTAGTTATGCCACGAGTTCTGACTCTGTCCGAAGCTGACCAACTCGTCAATCAGCATAACATCATGCGATTTCTCAAGGATTAACAACTTTTCCGGTACAACGGATATAAACTTAGCCTGCATTTTATATCCACTCACATAATCCCTTTCCCATTCGGCATTATACTGCCAATACATTGAGTTGGGACTCAAAACATCATCAGGTGAATCTGCCATTTTTTGCAATGGATCAGGCCAAGATGATGCCACCAAATACAGATCATTTTCCAAACCCACCGTCTTGTACAGCCGACCGGCTTTGGTAACAAAAAGCTTATTATCCGCACTCACCCAGCTCAATGAACCATCAGGGTCTACAAACGCAAGCACTACCAATGCCTGCGGGTTATCACCCACTCGAAGATAGGCGCTGGCATAAGGCAACTCACGCACTTTTTCAGTCGTGACCTCCACATCATCCACTCCCAAAAAGGCATAGCGAAGCGTTGCATAGGTATCAGAACTGGTGGCGGAACAACCACTCAAGAGTAAAAAACCCAAAGGTATAAACGAACGAAGAGAAAACATAGACGGGTCACTCAGTGGAATTGGAAAATAATTGCAAAGTGACAAAAATAAGGCCGCCAATATGGCAGCCTTATTGCAACATAGAAAAACTTACTTCTTGGTAGAAGTTGTAGTGCTGGTACTGGTGGAGTCGTCATTTGCATTAGACACAACAACAGCAGCCAGTGCGGCGGCACCGACACCGACAGCAACCAGAGTAGTGGTGCCAACAGCTGCAGTACCTGCTACGCCAGTGGAACCAGCAGCAGTGCCTGCCGCTTCTTCAGCTGCAAATGCATTTGAAGAGAGGACCAACAAAGCAGCCAGAGTCAACGCTGATTTTTTCATTACTAATTTCCTTATTTAAACATGACTTAAAGTACTAACAGGATATCTTGAAACAGACCAATTGACCAGAGTGAGTCGCTCAGATGAGCCCCCTCATCAGTAACGAGGTGGACGACCGATTGCATGGCGTGCCAGTACAATCATGACGCCTAACATGCCGCCAAGCAGCGTCCCCAATACGGCGATCAACGCCCGTTTTGGTTTCGCTTTTTCCTCAGCGACCACAGCAGGATCAAGGGTTTTAAACACGTACTCTTGATTCACTTCAGTCAACATCAAGGTTTTGGTCTGATCCTCGATCAGTTGATAGAACACCTTCTGCATATCTGCGACCGGAGTTTTCTCAAGCTGTGCTTTGAGATAAGTAATGTTACGTGTCGCATCAGTTTGATCACGCAGCTTCATGGCCTCATTGAGATCGGTCACCAACCAATCAACCCATTGCTTGGCAGACTCAGGGGAGTAGTACTCCACTGCCACCGTAACCAACCCTGATTTGGCATCCTGACTGATACTGACAACATCGCGAAATGCCTTCACCAACTCCCAATCTGTTGGTTCAATAGGCCTGCCAGGAGGTACTTCACGCACCCACTTTTTGCTGGCGACATCGTAGACATCTTCATCAATCACCAACTCACCGGTCGCCTTGTCTGCTTTGGCGACAGCCATCAACGGTACGTCCAGCTGATGTTGGCGGATAAAGTGACTTAAGAATTGGCGGGATTTCCCAATCTCGACCGCAATAGCCGTCTTGTCCGGACCACCGCCGCCACTGAGATTTACGCCGGCCAAGCTAGCAAGACCACCAAACTGGGCAGCCATGGCGGCAAGCCCCCCTCCTTGTTGTTCAGCAGATGGTGCAAGCAAGGCCTCTGAGCGATAGATATTTGGCAATGATATTGCAACCATGACGGCTATTACCGCACCAACAAAGGTACTGGCAACTATCCACCACTTACCACGCCAAAGCGCCGCGAACAGTTCACGCAAATCGATTTCATCTTCCCCCGCTCCATTCATTGCTACTGGCAAGGGAGGGTGTTCTTTTACTTGTGTCATAACAAACCGGATCTCAGAAGAGTCAGGTGGCTTTCACCACCTGACTGAATGGGTTGTCAAATAAGCGATACCATTACTTGATTGCACTCCACGCGACACCAAGTTGGTAGAGGATCTGGGTTGCAGAGGTCATGACACTCAGGTTATCCAGATAATCAGAATCAACTGGTACCACGATGGTATCTCCCGGCTCCAGGCTCTTGCGACTACCAAACCAGCTATCACCAGGCAACATCACACTACCATTTGCCTTGATCACGTAGATACGGTCGGTATCAGCCTGTTTCTTGGTTCCCCCAGCACGGCTCAAGTAATCATTAACACTCAGGTTGCCATCGTAAACATGAGAAGAGGGGAACTGCACCATACCCTGAATAGAGACCACATTTTGTAACGCAGGCACATAAAGCTTGTCGCCATCTTGCAACATCACATCAGCCTGCTTGTCGCCAGACAAAATCGCCGGCATATCGATGGTCATACGACCGACAGCCTTGCTGTTTTCCAGCTGATTAACCACCGTCATCGCCTCTGCAGGCGAGCTGGTGTAGTTGGCGATACTGGATTGACGACGCAGTGTCATCGTCGCGATCTCTTGCTTTAGTTCATCACGCAGCAACGCGATTCGTTCTGCTTCCTGCTTACGCAGCGCTTCACGGGCAAAAACAGCGCCATTTGGATTGGCATAGGGGGTAATACCACCGACACGCTGGATCAAATCCTGCAAACTTTCTCCACGACGAACCGTATAGGTTCCCGGATACTTCACCTCGCCAAACACCTGTACGGTAGCTTCTTCACGCCATTGGGGGTGAGGCAACACGTTCAAGCTGTCTTTTGATTGCACCAACGGCGAACCAGTTACCCGATTTGCCGTTGCCAAATCCAGACGCTGATTTTCAATTGCAATATCATTCCCTCGCTCACTCACGCGAGATAACTCAATCACATTCGCTTGTTCGTTAAACCCGCCCGCAGCCATTATTAGGTCATGGGTACGACTATAAGGTGTCAAGGGATAGACCCCCGGATATTTAACCTCACCGCGAACTTCAGCAATCTGTACTGGTTTACCTTGTGCGGCTTGTGCTTTCAAACGCTCAATAACCGGAGCGAGCAACGCTTGACGAGAAGCCCCGACCATCGCCTCAGTCTTGGTCGTGCCAGACACACTAGCCAGTGTCATCTTATCTTCTTTAGCCAGCTGAGCACGACTAACATCGGCACCTGTACTGTTGTCTACCGTATCGACTTGCTGCTCAATGAGTTGCTTAGCCTGATTGTTGATACTTGTCGAAGAGATCTGAGTGCTCACCAGCTGTTTCAGCCGGTCGGTTGCATCATTGCTAAAAATAAGCACCTGATCCCGCGGCTGCAAACGAATGTCATCTTCCCCGCCCGGCATTTGCAACGCACGGCCCAGATTGAATTGCAGTACCTCGATATTACGTTGGGCATCCACCTCACGTACAACTAGGGCATAATTCAAGTCAGTGACTGATGTCAGATCTCGGTCAGCACTTTGCAACACACGACTGATCCGCATCCCCAGCTGGAAGCTGAACACTCCCTCACGAACAACGGCACCTTTTACTACAATCGCCTGGCTATATTCGGTGCTGCTCGGTTTGACCGTGATCTTGTCACCATCGCGTACGACAAACTGACGATCATGCTGATTTGACAGGTTCAGGTTAAATACCCGCATCCCGGTTTCACCGTAGCGGGTCACCGACACCTCTTTCAGTGCAGCGGCTTTCATACCGCCCGCAAGCCCCAGTACATTGATCAGGGCCGCTGGGCTACTCAATTCATAAATAGCTGGGCGTTTAACCAGACCATCGATACTGATCTCACTCCCTTTAGCAGGGATAAACACCGTATCACCGGAGCGCAGGCGGATATCCTGGCTGGTGTCACCCCATACCAACATCTTGTAGAGGTCGACATCAATTACTTTCTGCCCTGCACGCTTAACCTGGATCTTGCGCAGCGACCCCACCGTATCGATACCACCCGCAGCCTGCAAAGCCTGAGTCACGGTAGCCATACCATTGACGTTATAGGCGCCGGGGCGATAGGCATCGCCCATTACAAAAACTTGCATGGTACGTAGTGCGCCAAAACTGATAAACGCCTCTACACCAATTTTTTGCTCTTTGATCCGATTTTCCAGTTCACTGCGTAGTTGCTGGAAAGTCTGACCACTGGCTGCAATAGGGCCAAGGGAAGGGAAATCGATAAATCCCTCACGGCCAATCGCCAAGCTATAACTCGCATTCTCCTTGCCATAGAGCTGAACCCGGATTTCATCACCCGGGCCCATCACATAATCGTCGGCAACCGGCATATCCACTACGGGCGCATCAGTGAGCGGTTCCCCGGCAAAAACGCTATAGCCAAAAGGTTGCAACGCCCCCTCTTGCGCCGCACCTGCGACCAAGGGCCGCTGAGACGCCTGGCTGTAATCCACTTCACGTGGGGCCGCCACAGGTGCAGTGTTGACTGGTGTGACACTGCTTTGGCTGTTACTCCCTCCCAACTGGGATGGGTCGATACCATACTGAGCGGCCAGCGCCTGCTGCTGGGCAGGAGGCAGCTGTTTAAATTTGGCTATCATCTCGGGCGTAATTTGTGGCGCCGCCATAAGCGGCAAGCCCACCAAAGCCAGAGAGAGAAGCAATCCCTTTTGATTCATCTTGATAAAATCCACCACATACAAAAATATTGATGCCACCCACGGCATAGACAGGCGGCATCATAACAAAAAGCGCACAGATTAGGACTATGGATTAAACAGGAGACCTAGAAAATGCCTCAGCCTGACGTTAATCGTTACCAAACAGATCGCGGGTATAGACCTTGTGAGCAACATCGGCCAACTCAGACACCATGCGGTTAGCCAGAATTACATCACAACTCTCTTTGAACTCGGCAATATCTGTGAGCACTTTTGAGCGGAAAAATTCCGGCTCTTTCAAGGTTGGCTCATAAATCACCACTTCAATACCTTTAGCCTTGATGCGCTTCATTACCCCCTGAATTGCGGAGGCACGGAAATTATCAGACCCCGCCTTCATCACAAGTCGATATACCCCAACCCGCTTGGGATTTTTACGGATCACCGAATCGGCAATAAAATCCTTGCGGGTGGTATTGGAATCGACAATGGCGCGGATCAGGTTATTCGGCACATCGTTATAGTTGGCCAACAACTGCTTGGTATCTTTTGGCAGGCAATAACCGCCATAACCAAATGAAGGGTTGTTGTAATGGCTGCCGATGCGCGGGTCCAGCCCTATACCGTCGATCACCTGACGGCTATCCAGCCCGTGGTGCTGGGCATAGGTATCGAGTTCATTAAAAAAGGCAACCCGCATCGCCAGATAGGTATTGGCAAACAACTTGATCGCTTCGGCCTCTGTGCTGTCGGTAAACAGCACCGGCACATCCTGTTTCAGTGCCCCTTGCAGCAGCAAATTAGCAAACACCTGCGCCCGTTCACTGCGCTCACCCACCACAATGCGAGAGGGGTGCAAGTTGTCATACAGCGCGCTCCCTTCGCGCAAAAACTCCGGCGAGAATAAAATATTATCGCAATTAAACTTTTGCTTAACCTTAGCAGTAAAGCCTACAGGTATAGTAGATTTAATCACCATTACCGCATTAGGGTTAATGGCTAATACATCGCTTATCACCGACTCAACCGACGCGGTATTAAAATAATTAGTCTTGGTATCGTAATCCGTTGGGGTGGCGATAATCACAAACTCAGCATCTTGATAAGCCAATTGTTTATCTAAGGTCGCGGTTAAATCAAGCTTGCGATGGGCTAAAAAATCTTCTATCTCGGCATCTATAATCGGTGACTTACGACTGTTAATTAACGCAACCTTCTCAGCGATAACATCAACAGCGATAACTTGATGGTGCCGCGCTAAAAACACTGCATTAGATAAACCTACATAACCTGTACCAGCAATAGCAATTTTCATTATTAGATACCTAAATCAAAGGAAACATGAGAATGCAAAGATAAAAACCTGCAATAATAAAAAACAACCGTAAATAACAGAAAAAATTTAAACCACGATAACTTCAAACGAGACACCAAAAATCTTACTCCAACCATATTAGAATGGAATAAAATATAGTTAATTTTTCACCAGTCCTAAATATTTTAAAAAAATGTCAGTTTTAGTTGAAGAGTCAAAATTTTCTCTAGCATATCGAATAGCAGACTCACTAATGCATTTGTAATCGCCTTGGACAATTATATCCCTAATATCATCAATTGCAAAAGGTTCGACCAAATAGCCATTTACGCCATGACATACAGCATCTCTACAGCCAATAACATCATAACAAATTACAGGAACTCCCATAGCGTTCGCTTCCATAACGACCACAGGGAACCCTTCATGCCTAGACGGTAATATTAAAACAGTAGCAGAAGAATAGAACTCTCTTAAATCAGACTTAAAGCCATGAAAAGTGATATCTGCCCCGAAAAGAACCTTGCTACTAACAATATCAGATTCTGTTAATGATGATGGATTACTTGGATAAATATCACCTACAATATCTATATGAAAGTCGACTTTTCTTTGTTTTAGCTGTTTCCCTAACTCAAGAATATCATATATACCCTTATCACCTACTAATCGCCCAACATATAGAATCCTATGAGACTTGGTTCTCTGGCTAACCTCAGAACATCGGAAGTGCTCAACATCTATTCCTATGCCTTTTAAAACCAAGTCCGAATCAAAACCTAACAACTGTCTTTCTTGTTGATTCATAAACACCCTCTTCGAGGAGCAATGCCGAACCAAATATGATATAATCTTAGAAAAAATTGCTCTATTAGTAAAGAAAGAACCAATTCCTTCAATCACAACGAAGGTTCTCTTTCTATTACATAATATACTAGGAAAAAAAATCACAAAAGAGGAAATAAAATGTATAATTAAAGATGCTTTTTCATTCCTATTAAAAGTGAAAAACAAAACCTTAAAGTTTAAATAGATTGAGCTGAAGAGAAAATTTGATCTCCGACATGCATGAACAACACAACCTAAAGTCTCTAACATTGTGACGTGCTCATCAGAGTCGTTAACAGCAAAACAATGTACTGAATATCCGTTAGACAACAACCGCAAAATGTATTGTTTTCTAAATATATATAAGGTTTTTATTGAATTCTGGATTATACAAACTGGCTTATCTAACATTAGTATGCTCACATAGGTCACTAACAACCCCATAAAATTCGTCAACGACATTGTCCCAAGTCCTGACAGTAGGAGCATTTAAACAAGGTGTAGATTTTAAAAAACCTTCTAAGACATCAATGACGTTTTCTGGATTAATACCATAACATCCATCTAATGTTAATTGTCCAAACTTATTAATATATAAAGTTGGAAGCCGATACGCTAAATACTCGTAATATTTCAATGGTGAGAATAGTGGTAACTCATTATAGTACCTGTCATCCAATATCAACCCGAAATTATACCTAGGGAATACGTCAGTCATATCAGACTGCTTTAGCACCCCCTTAAATTGTATAATAGAAGATAAGTCAGAAGAGCCAACTAAAGAGACCCACAAGTCTAAAGCGGGACCAGAACCATACAAATCTATACGTATATCATTCTTAGTGAAATAAGAACGGTTAGACAGGACAATGTTACAAAGCTCATCAAGCCGCTGCCAACTTGTGAAGTTAGCAACAAAAATCATCGATATAGTACTTTTTAAAATTGTAGGTTGGACGGTAGAATAGAATTTACCATTCAGTCCGTTATGAATAACATGAAAACGAATGTCAGATGAAAAATGTTCAGAGTAGAAATTCTTAATACCATCAGCAACGCATAAATTAATTAAGGCCTGCTTCCATACAAACCTACTTTTAATCCTGTCAAGGATATTGTAAACAGCTGACTTAAAGAAAGAATTAGCCTCAATCCTAGCAACACCATTAATTTCGGTTACGACCCTTCTTTTTATCCGATTTGGAAGCGTAGACAATAAAAAAGTATAAACAGTATCTCGAGTATAAACCAAATCGATATCTTTAAAATTTGAAGATAAGAACTTATTTACAAAGTAATAAAATTTTAAAGCACGAAGAACTCCCTTACTCGAAGAACCAGAGTCCACAAAAATAAATTTTACATTCTTTTTACGATCCCAGTTGTCAACAAAAATATATTTATTCGCCTTATCAATAAGGACTGTAACATCTTCACCTCTATTAATAAAAGAAGAAATAACACCTGTTGTGTGATAGAGCTCACCAGAACCTTCCCTCAAAATCCGATCAGTACAATAAAAAAGCATTATTTACTCCAATAAAGTCGATACTTGCAACAAAAATGAAAAATTAAAGCAAGCATCTGCCACCATATATATTGGTATCTGAAAAAATGATTATCCCAAAACATAAAAAGAGCCTGAACTAAGCTGACTGAAACAACATAGACCGAAAAAAAATTATAACTCTTATTACCAATGTATTGAACGACTAGAAGATAAGCAACAACAGCGTTGCAAACTATAAGCAGGCCTAAATAACCAAAGTCCAAATACCCTGCCCTAAAAATAGTAGCTGTATTATAAGCATCATCTACAAGAAGAACATCAAAATTAGTTCCCCTAATGCTCGTTGTATCAAATCGATCTGAAGCTCTTTGAAACCCATTTGAAATAAAGTCATAGATCCCATCAACGAAACCAAAAGTTAATTTCCCACCAGTAAAAAATGGTTCAGATTGCATCTGTAACTGCAAGTTAGAATAAGATGGAGATAAATAGAGCAATATTTTTTCAAAGATATAGTTAAAGCTAATACCATCCCCTTCTCTGAAAAATATAGAGAGAAAAAAAGCAATACAGATAGATACAACTAATAAAATAAGAAGTTTCCTGTTATACCTACGATTAATTGTAGCATCACAGAAAACAGCTATTACAATTGGAAAGATTATTGTGCTTTTTACACCATGGAATGGAAGAGACATAAATGAAAAAATGGTCATCATCCACAACACCTTCCTTTTATCAGGAAAAAGCTTCATTAACAATGGTGACGATCCGACAATAAAACCATTTATAAAATACAAATAATTTACTAAAGTGTATTTTCCAAAACTTAGTTCATAAGATCGTCCACCACCAACTAAAGACCCATCACCAATTACTCTACTGAGGTTAAAAATAAATGCGATCTGCGAAAGGAACCACAAGAATTTGAGAAAACACCAGCCGCGAGATAAAAACTTATAATTAGGTAATGAATACTGCCGCACATTCCCTTTTGATGAATCTTGTATATATATTGAAAGAAACAGAAGTAGAAAGGAAATGTATGAGTACATTAAAATTATAATTATCCACATCTCTAAAGAAAGAGACCATTGGTCTCCTCTTAGTAACGATAATGGAAATGATAAAATAGGTATAACTATCAACGCAAAAGAAATTGCATAGAAATGATTTAGAAAAATCAATTTGTAAAAAACCTCCAAAGTTTAACAAGTCTCCAAAGATTCTTTTTTAATATAAAACTAAGAGGTAATTGATGTTCTGAAGAAAGAGCTTCAAACCTCCTAGAAAGAAGTTCAAACTTCTGGTTTGAAAACACCCTTGATAATACCTGATATTGAATTACATGAAGCCTATTATAACTACTGTCACAGATTGATTCCCTTAGGTCATAGCGCGAAACATTCTTAAATGAAAAAAACAACTCTGTGTTATCAAGCAAACATGAAACACTACTAACCAATTCGCTATTATGATTGCTAGTGACACAGCAGTAATCATATAAACCCAATATAGAAAAAACATTACCGTTTAATACAAAACTTGGTCTACCATTCTTAACATATTCCTCAAACCAAAGTTGCGAATTCAGCTTTGTAGCGCAACCGCCTTCTTCCAATGGGAGTAACATAACTCTTAACGCACTATCTGCATATGCAATGTATTCTTTATTATTTGTATGCTTAAATAATAAAATGCAAAGAGAACTATATTGTCCTTGAGCCATACCAGAAAGCCAGTTCTTTTCTAACATGTACAAAGGTTGATAGAAATCATTATACAGGTACAAACCGTTTTCATATTTATGAGCTGAATTCCTAATTGACCGCTCAATTATAATTGCACTTTGCAGATGTTCTCTGTTGCCAATACTAACATACATGTTAATAAACCCAAGGGCTCTTTGGATATTTACTACTTGTAATAAACCATAATCATCAGTTGCCCTTTTAAATCTATAAAACTGACCATAAACCATAGGTAGATTAACATACAGAAGATTATTAATATTCTTATACAAAGGGGAACGAGCTGTAAAAGAAGTATAATCTGTAAAATCAAAATGATATCCGCCTGCTTGTACAATATCAGTGTTAGTTACGCGAATTTCATGCTTAATTTGACTCATTTAATACACTCTTACTAAAAGTTTTTTTACTATACCTTTGCTTTGCATTCTTAGAAATTGAACAGTAATCAAAACTTATTGTATAAATTCTTCTTATAGCAACAGAGTAATCTATTACATTGTCATTATTAACAACAATACCGTTTGTTGAGTTAACCATGTATCGAATACCTCCAACGTTATTTGAGATAACTGGTAAACCAACAAAATTAGCCTCACATATAACACAAGGCTTATTCTCAGTCTCACTGAATAATAACAACGCTTTCGACTTATTAAACAAAAGAGCAATTTCAGATTTATTTAAAGCACCATGAAAAATAACCTTAGATTTTATACCTAGTTCATTAGTCAAAATAATCAATTTATCAAGTTCACTTCCAGTCCCGACAATATTTAAATTTACGCCATCAATCTTCGCTAATGCAAAAGCTTCTAGAATTCTGTCAACTCGCTTAATTCTTTCCAATCTACCTACAAAAATAAGATCTTTTCCTAATTCCGAGGTACGATCAAAAACAGTGTCGTCAACAACGTTTTCCACAATTTTAGTTTTATTTTGAATACTCTTATCAAAAGAATTCTTTACGTTTTCACTTACTACATAGACATCATCAAAAATGCCTAGAGACCTAGAAAGGAATGCAGTTTTACGCCTAACCCAAAATGACCAGTGCTCAATAAAAATAAGCCTACATTTCAATAAAGTCTTAGCAAAATACGCAAAGAAAATTGACGTGAAAACATTAACTACTATTAGTTCAAAGTTTAACCTCCTCAACTTTATTAAATAATAAATAGCATATAAGTTGAATTTAATTATATTATACAGATAATTATCGTCAGGGTTTAGAGGTATTCTATAGTTTGTTACTCTGTTTTCGTCATCTACTCTTACTGAAGAATTTCTAGTTATATTTCCAGTAATTGCTATTAATTGTTCTTGTTCTGACAACGCCAACATATGCTCTTTGATAAAAGGGGCATAGTACTTATTAATATCCGATGGAAACCACTGGGAAACAAAAAGAATCATTAACAGACCTTCTTCAAGTAATTCTGTGCAAATTTTTCCATTGAAAAATTATCTCTAAATTTATCGATAACATCATTTTTACTATAAGACTCATGACTTGAAATAACATCAATCAACTTATTATAGTCATCATCAAATGAAAATAAATTTACACAATCATTACCTAACACTTTGTATAAATGGCAGTTACCACCGTTATTTGATGCAAGTAATTTCGTTCCTAACGACAAAACCTCTAAGGCTATAAGGTCAAAGTATGTTTCTCTGTTGGCGAGAACAAAATAGTCAGAGGCATTGATAATACTAAAAGGATCTTTGGTCCAACCGATATCTATAACCTCTTTGCCTTTTGGTGCCTCCATAGGCCCATTACCAGCCAAAACAAATGTTACTTTTCCACTCAATGGTGAATTCATGATCTCTTTATGTAACTTAATAAATCTATCAAATCCTTTGATTGAATTTCTTTTACCAATATAAGAAACTACTACACTGTCAATAGAAATTCCATATTTCTCTTTAAATTCAGATGAATTGATAATAGGCTTACATAAATTGATACCTGTTGCTAAATAGTCTATTTTATTTTTTATATCAATTTCCTTTAGCTCAGGTAAGTACTTACTATATATACCAAAGGACTCATCACATGGAAAAAATATTTTATTTGCACACTTGTAAGCAAGGATGTCAATATTTTTATAAAAGCGTAGAACGCTATTAAACTTATAATGATGAACATCGTTTAACTTTATAAAAATATCATACGAGAAAGGCACTGGAGTATGAGATGTTAGAACTATTTTTTTATTTATCCCTTCTTCAGTGCATACCTTATTTACAGCATAACAGTCTATTGTTGAATGACAAAACAATATATCAGACTGAGTGACTTTATCGATATTATTTCTAATGTAGTTTACTTTTGATTCAACCAGAATTTTGGCTTGTCTTTCAAAATACCATGCCTTCATAATATTTGGCATAATTTTTGCAATTTTACTCACCAAAAGACCTTTAACGGTAGTTTGCTTTTTCACATTGTGAGTAAAATCTAAGTAATCAACGGATGACTCATTGATTGACTCAAAATAGCTTTTCAAATTAAATAGGTATGCCATCGGGCCACCTAATCTATCACCAATTTTTCCAAGAGTGTATATATTAAGAATTTTTTTCATCACAACGCTTCACCTATTTTGGATATCAAATTAAGAGCTGATCGTACAACCTGATGCATATCATAATATTTATATTCTGCCAACCTACCACCAAAATGAATATCTTCATTTTTAGCTAGTTTTCTATATGAATTATAAAGCTCCATGTTCTTTTCATTATTAACGGGGTAATAAGGTTCATCACCTAATTTCCATTCTGCTGGATATTCACGGGTTACTATCGTGTGAGAAGTGTCTACAGTATCAAAATGTTTATGTTCAATGATACGAGTAAATGGCACTTTAGCTTCAGTATAGTTAACCACAGCGTTACCTTGATAACTATCAACATCAATTCGTTCATGCTCAAAACGCAAAGAACGGTATTCAAGCTGACCATGGCAATAACCAAAATATTCATCGATGGGGCCAGTATAGATAATATTTTCAGCTAACGAACAATAATAATCGCGCTGAGTTAAATAATCCACCCCCAACTTAACTTCGATTCCAACAAGTAATTTTTCAATTAATTTTGTATATCCGCCTATTGGGATGCCTTGATATTTATCTGAAAAATAATTGTTATCAAAGGTGAAACGCACAGGCAAACGGCGAATAATAAAGGCTGGCAATTCTGTTGCCTTACGGCCCCATTGTTTTTCGGTGTAGCCTTTAATTAATTTTTCATAGATATCACGGCCAACCAAAGAGATTGCTTGTTCTTCAAGGTTAGTTGGTTCTTTACCTGCCATTTCGGCTTTTTGTTCATCAATCTTGGCCATCGCCTCTGCTGGCGTCTTGACACCCCAAAGCTGATAAAAAGTGTTCATATTAAATGGCAAATTATATAACTTGCCATCATGCATAGCCAAGGGGGAGTTAGTAAAGCGATTAAATTCAACAAATGAGTTCACATAATCCCAGATATCTTTATCATTGGTATGAAATATATGTGCGCCATATTTATGTACCTGAATGCCATCTTGATCTTCGGTATATATATTACCACCGATATGATCACGCTTTTCAAGCACTAAAACATGTTTACCTTTTTTATGCAGCTCATGGGCACATACTGCGCCAAACAAACCCGCACCTACGATTACATAATCATACTGCATTAAAATTACCTTTAAATAGAGGGATTTTTTTCTTGATGATCACCACTATCATTATAGTGGTGACAATAATTTCTGTTAGTAACACAGATGTTGCCGCGCCAACCGCCCCGTTAAAATACGTCAATGGCAAGATCAAAATGACGTTAATTATGCCTGCCATCATCAATATTTTACTGAAAATTTCTTTATGGCCTAATACCAACAATGTTTGAATACCAAAAATATTGCTCAAACCAACTATAAATGGCAGCCATGCCATCAACATCAACACTGGCACGGAAGCCCCATATTGCTTTCCATAAGCTAATGAAATTAAAAAGGGGGCTGTTAAAAAAAGTGCGATACTTAAACACAACGTAAAAGCACCCTGCCATTTTAGAAATTTTCGGATAAGTAAAAATCCTTCATTTGTACTTTTACTCATCGTGGCATTAATTCTTGGATAAAACGACTGCGATATTGGTGAGATTAAACCCTGCACCGCTTGGCGCAATTTATCAGCAGCAACAAAATAGCCGACAGCAACTGGGCCACTGATAAAACCTAAAATTACTGTAGTACTAGTTGTATAAAGACTTATAGATGCAGTAGAAATAAATACATGCCAACCATCACGTAACATTTCAATTAAATCTAATAGTGTAGGCTTATACCATTCCACCCATTCTTGCCGCCTAACAAAATAGAGGCCGATGCAACCAGCTAAAATTGTCGTCAAACTGGTGATCAGCGCAGCAACATAGGCATGTTCAGGTTTATTAACAAAGATAAAAATCAATGGAATTGCCAATAAACGGGCTGTGATATTGGATATGGCAATCCAGCCCATTTTTTCTTTACCCTGAAAAAGCCAGGTTGGGAATAATACATTACCCAATACCATCAATAAACCAGAGTAAATAATTATCGATAAATCATTGAGCTTTGGCACCCAATAAATGGCAGCACTCACTACCAGCAAACTAAACAATGCCATACCCGTTTTACAAGCGAGTACGCTCCAGAATAACTTACTGACTTTCTGTTTATCATCACGGTGCACCGCAATTTGCTGCGTTGCAGACAAGTTAAAGCCATAATCTGTTAGCAGGCAGCAATATTGCACAATGGCCAAAGCAAAACCCAATGAACCATAACCAACAGGATCAAGTACACGCACTAAATAAGGCAGAGTAATCAGAGGGATGAGGTAATTCATCCCCTGAATACCAAATAGCGAAACTATATTCTTATACAGTGTTTTATCCAATTTTATGCAACGCCTTTATTTAGGTAATCTGACAGCGTTAAATCCAACTGATCTTTGCCTGAAAGCAACACATCTTTAATAGGCCAATCAATATTAATTTGGCTGTCATTCCACGCTAAACAGCCCTCACTCTGCGGCGCATAATAATTAGTAGTCTTATACAAAAACTCCGCAGTATTGCTTAAGGTGACAAACCCATGGGCAAATCCTTCGGGGATCCACAGCTGTCGTTTATTTTCCTCGGACAGGTGTACTCCAACCCATTGTCCAAAGGTCGGCGAGCTTTTGCGGATATCGACCGCCACATCAAACACTTCACCCGCAACACAACGCACCAGCTTTCCCTGGGCATGGGGAGGCAATTGATAATGCAACCCACGCAATACCCCTTTAGACGATTTGGAGTGATTATCCTGCACAAAGTTAACCGGATATCCTACTGCCTCTTCAAACAACTTGTGATTGAAACTCTCAAAGAAAAAACCACGCTCATCACCAAATACTTTTGGCTCAAAAATAAGCACATCAGGAATCGCTGTCTTGATTACATTCATTTGTCTATCCATATTTAATTTAATCTTTATGGGGAAACATCTGCCCTCCCCCCATATAACATCAGACTTTGGCCACCATTCTTAACAAATATTGTCCATACGCATTTTTGACTAGTGGCGCAGCAAGAACACGGACTTGATCGGCATTAATGAACTTCTGGCGATAGGCAATCTCTTCCGGGCAGGCCACTTTCAACCCCTGACGGGTCTCGATGGTCTGAATAAAGTTGCTCGCTTCAATCATGCTTTCATGGGTGCCGGTATCAAGCCAGGCATAACCACGGCCCATCATGGCCACCGACAGATTGCCTTGCTCCAGGTAGATGCGGTTCACATCGGTGATTTCCAGCTCACCACGCGGCGATGGTTTCAGACTCTTGGCGATCTCCACCACGCTGTTGTCGTAGAAATAGAGGCCGGTGACCACATAGTTGCTCTTGGGCTCCAACGGTTTCTCTTCCAGAGAGATAGCGGTTCCCTCTTTATCAAATTCCACCACCCCATAGCGTTCAGGGTCATGCACATGGTAGGCAAAGACGGTAGCACCGCTCTCTTTGATGGCCGCCGCCGCCAACTGTTTCTGCAGGTCGTGGCCGTAGAAGATGTTGTCGCCCAGCACCAGTGCACAGGGATCTGAACCGATGAACTCTTCACCCAGAATAAAGGCTTGTGCCAACCCGTCCGGACTTGGCTGCACCTTGTATTGCAAATTCAGGCCCCACTGGCTGCCATCACCCAAGAGTTGCTCAAAGCGGGGGGTATCTTGCGGTGTGCTGATGATCAAAATATCCCGAATACCGGCCAACATCAGGGTGCTGAGCGGGTAGTAGATCATCGGCTTGTCATAGATGGGCAGCAGCTGCTTGCTCACCACCATGGTGACTGGATAGAGACGGGTACCTGAGCCACCGGCCAGAATAATGCCTTTACGTTTGGTCATGATGCTTGTTTCTTATTTTTAAATTGCAAAAGAAAAGGGTGGCTTTCGGCCACACCTTTCTGTTTTATCCCTGCCTGCCAAGGGTGCATTCACTACATCCCTGACCAGTAATTTACTTGCCGAGGATCTCGGTCAACATCCGCTCCACGCCGACGGTCCAGTCCGGCAGCACCAGATCGAAGGTGCACTGGAATTTGCCGGTATCAAGGCGGGAGTTATGAGGGCGTTTGGCCGGGGTCGGGAAGGCGCTGGTCGGCACCGCATTGAGCTGCGTAACCGCCAGTTCAACACCGGCTTCTCTGGCTATGGCAAACACCAGCTGGGCGTAGTCAAACCAGGTGGTGGTACCGGAGGCAATCAGATGGTACAGCCCGGCAACCTCGGGTTTGCTCTGCGCCACGCGGATCGCATGGGCGGTACAATCGGCCAGCAACTCGGCGCCGGTCGGAGCGCCGAACTGGTCATTGATCACTGACATCTCGCTACGCTCTTTGCCAAAGCACAGCATGGTCTTGGCAAAGTTGGCACCCCGAGCGGCGTAAACCCAGCTGGTACGGAAGATCAGGTGACGGGAACAAAGCGCGGCCCCTTGCTCACCCGCCAGCTTGGTTTCGCCATAGACGTTGAGCGGGGCGGTTGCATCAGTTTCCACCCAGGGGCGCTCACCGCTGCCATCGAACACATAGTCGGTGGAGTAATGCACCAACCAGGCACCCAATGCTTCCGCTTCTTTGGCTATCGCTGCCACGCTGGTCGCGTTGAGCAGCTCGGCAGACTCACGCTCGCTTTCGGCCTTGTCGACTGCGGTGTGGGCTGCGGCGTTGACAATTACGTCCGGCTTGACCAGACGTACCGTTTCGGCCACCCCTGCCGGATTACTGAAATCGCCGCAATAGTCGATGGAGTCAAAATCAACGGCAGTGATGCGCCCCAGCGGCGCCAGTGCCCGTTGCAGCTCCCAGCCTACCTGACCGTTTTTGCCAAACAGCAGAATATGCATCAGGCACGCTCCCCGTAGTGCTGTTCAATCCAGGACTGGTAGGCACCGCTCTTGACGTTGTTGACCCACTGCTGGTGATCCAGATACCACTGTACGGTTTTGCGAATGCCTGACTCAAAAGTCTCCTCAGGCTGCCAATCAAGCTCGGCGCTCATCTTGCTGGCATCGATGGCATAGCGGCGATCGTGACCGGGGCGATCCGCCACATAGGTGATTTGATCGCGGTATGAGCCCGCTTTGGGCACCATCTCGTCCAGCAGATCGCAGATGGTGTGTACCACGTCCAGATTCTGTTTCTCGTTATGACCGCCGATATTGTAGGTCTCTCCGACCAAGCCCTTGGTCACCACCTTGTAGAGCGCGCGCGCGTGATCTTCCACATAGAGCCAGTCACGGATCTGGTCACCCTTGCCATAGACAGGCAGCGGCTTGCCATCCAGCGCGTTGAGAATGACCAGCGGGATCAGCTTCTCGGGGAAGTGGTAAGGACCGTAGTTGTTAGAGCAGTTGGTGACGATGGTCGGCAGCCCGTAGGTACGCCGCCAGGCACGCACCAGATGATCACTGGAGGCTTTGGAGGCAGAATAGGGGCTGCTGGGGGCGTAAGGAGTGGTTTCAGTAAAGAGCGGCAATGCCTCACCGGCAGCCACTTCATCCGGATGGGGCAGGTCGCCATACACCTCATCAGTGGAAATATGGTGGAAACGGAAGGCCGCCTTGCGAACCTCGTCAAGGCCGTTCCAGTAGGCGCGTGCCGCTTCCAGCAACATATAGGTGCCGACAATATTGGTCTCGATAAAGTCAGCCGGGCCTGTGATGGAGCGATCAACATGGCTCTCGGCAGCCAGGTGCATCACCGCATCCGGCTGGTGCAGGGCAAATACCCGATCCAGCTCGGCACGGTTGCAGATATCCACCTGCTCAAACGCATAACGATCGCTTGTCGATACATCGGCCAAGGATTCCAGATTGCCGGCATAGGTGAGTTTATCGAGATTGATAACGGAATCTTGGGTATCACGGATGATATGGCGCACTACGGCAGAGCCGATAAAGCCTGCGCCACCGGTAACGAGAATTTTCATTCAAAAGCCTATATTACAACGTTAGAAATAAAGTGTTTCTTGCGACAGGATTAACTTTTTTTGATTCGGACAGAATCGGATGCAGGTACCTTAATCCCTTTCACCCATCGCCCAAACTTCCATGCATACGCCAAGCAAAGGGAATAAGCCACAAACAGCAACAGATAGAGCCCCATCATCAGCCACTCTGGCAACTTGGTCTGTTCGGCCAGAATACCGAAGAAAACAACACCCAGGTTGGCAACGACAATCAGCAATAGGGATTCGCGAGGGGTAAAACCGGCGTGCAGCAGAATATGATGCAGATGATTGCGATCCGGACGCAGAGGGGATTGGCCTTTGCGAATACGGCGGATCATGATGCCCACCATATCCATCAGTGGCAGGCCGATCAACCAGAGAGCAGTCACAGGGCGAAATGCCGGTTCCAG
The DNA here is from genome assembly GCF_054052465.1 of Aeromonas enterica. NCBI lineage: Bacteria > Pseudomonadati > Pseudomonadota > Gammaproteobacteria > Aeromonadales > Aeromonadaceae > Aeromonas > Aeromonas enterica. Next base: position 37,763 of record NZ_JBSTYL010000016.1, read on the forward strand.
TTCGTAATGCTGTGAACCAAACAACACCAGATAGCCGATGATAAAGCCTAGGAACATAGAGCCGGCATCACCGAGAAATATTTTGCGCTTGAAAGGAGGGATATTGAGGTTCACCACCAGGTAGGGCACTAGGGCGATGGTGATAATAAGACAGATATGTGCCATATAAGGTATGGTATTGGTAAACAGGATCGCGAGGCCAACCAGTGAAATACCGGCCATACTGCCGGCAAGGCCATCGATACCGTCCATCATGTTGTAGGCATTGATAGCGGCACAAACTGCAACAACGCCAACCAACAAGTCAATAAATGGAATCGCGATGTTTCCGATGCCCAACACATCACCAAACTGGTGGAGACTGATATTGGTCGAGAGGCAGAGGGTAAGGATGAGCAAGGCTTGCAGGGTAAGTCTGATCCAAGGGGAGATATCCTTGGCATCATCGATGGCCCCGATCACCATCATGCCACCAGCACACGCCAGCATGATGATAACCCCACTCTGCAGTGGAAGCGTGAAGAAGACGCTGAGATACACCCCCAGACAGACTGCAATGCCACCAATCAGAGGAATTGCACCGACATGTTGTTTACGTTGATTCGGCAAGTCAACGAGTTGTAGCTTGGCAGACAGTGGACGCAAACAGGCGATAGCCAGCGCGGTTCCAACGAATGCAACCAGACCAGACGTTTCCATTTTTGTTTTATCCCTAGAAATGTCAGATACGCTCCTGATGGCGACCTGCTTTTTATTTGCTTGATGGCTGCCGGCACCTAGCCGGTGATAGACCAGTCAAGATCTACTCAAAAAACAACCTAACTATTGAAGAATAAAATGGCTACCGCCCCTGAGTTACAGCTCCCAGTGTGCTTGCAGCTTCTTCATATTGTTAAAGACATAACTAAATAAGTGTGCAATTTGCGATATCTTACTGCTGACAAGAAGTGCGACAAAAAGTTGCCATTCCTGATACTCATCATAACCCTGCTCATATTACACCTATACTTTCACGCAAGTGTGTGGGATAAATCCGAACAGGTGGGTCCACATTCTACCAGTGGTTTGCTGAAATAAGTAGCCAATCTAGTCCACGCTTGGCCCAGTCGACCAAAAAACATACAGAAAGAAACTGAAAAAAGCGCCCAAAATAGGCGAATTTATAAAAACTCAGCGATTGGCAAGCAAAAAATCTATGTTATGTGAGGGCAATTTAACAACATTATTACTTGGTGGTAGCTGCTGCTTGGCCAGCCACACCAGATCACAAATACCATCCGTCGGTTCGAAGGCTGCCGGGGCATGCATCAGGATGTCGCGCACTTGCTGTTGATCAAAACGGTGACAGGCATCATCCAGCGAGGCCAGCAAGGGGCGCAGTCGCGACCAGGGCAACCAGCTCTCTTGTGCCACCATGATCCGGGGATGTTCGGTTCCTCTGGCATCATCACCAATCAGTAACTCTTCGTAGAGCTTTTCACCCGGCCGCAAACCCGTCACCTCGATGGCGATATCACCATCGGGTCGTTGCTCATCACGCAGTGTCAGGCCGCTCAGGCGTATCATGCGTTTGGCCAGCTCCATGATCCGCACCGGTTGCCCCATATCGAGCACAAAGACGTCTCCCCCCTCCCCCATGGCTCCCGCCTGGATCACCAGCTGGGCAGCCTCAGGTATCGTCATGAAGTAACGGATGATATCGGGGTGAGTCAGGGTGATGGGCCCCCCTTTATCTATTTGCTGTCTGAATAACGGCACCACTGAGCCAGAAGATCCAAGGACATTGCCAAAGCGCACCATACAAAATCGGGTGTTGTGCTTCTCGCGGGTCAAGGCTTGCAAGATCAACTCGGCCAGACGCTTGCTGGCGCCCATGGTGTTGGTTGGCCGTACTGCTTTATCGGTAGAGATGAGCACGAATGTTTCCACCTCTGCCTCAATGGCCGCCTGTGCCGCATAAAGAGTGCCGAATACGTTGTTACGCACCCCTTCAATGATGTTGAACTCAACCAGCGGCACATGTTTGTAAGCAGCGGTATGGTAGACGGTCTGGATCCTGAAGCTCTGCATCACCGTCTTGAGACGATGTTGGCGCTGTACTGAACCCAGTAACGGCACCAGATCCGTTTCGATTCCTTCACGCTGGCACTGTTCACGCAGGTTCTTGTGCAAGACATAGAGGGCGTATTCAGATAGTTCGAACAGTACCAGGGTGGATGGTCGGCACCGCAAGATTTGGCGACATAACTCAGAACCAATGGAACCGCCGGCACCGGTCACCATGACCGCCTTACCTGTGATATTGGCCTCCATCAATTTGGCTACCGGCGCTACCGGATCTCTGCCCAACAGATCATCGATCGAAACCTCATTGAGCTGATCGATACGCGCAGAGCCATTGACTAGATCGGCCATTCCCGGGATAGAGAGCACTTCGCAAGAGAGGGGTTCAAGTGCATTGATCACTTCCTGACGACGAGCCCTGGTGCTGCTCGGCATGGCCAGCAAGATCTTCTGTACCCCATGGTAGTCAATCAAGGTTGGCAACTGGGCGCTGTTGTAGACAGTACACCCCTGGATCACGCACCCCTGTTTGGCGGGATCATCATCAACAAAGGCAACGGGATAAAACTCATTGCCTTGCAACAAGGCCATTTGCAGTTGTCGGCCCGAAGAGCCCGCGCCGTAAATTAATACTTGGGTACGCGCTAAACGGGTGGTATTGAGCAGCGCCCGAAAAAACAGCCGCACACCACCGACCAGCAGCACCAAAAAGGAGAGATAGATAACTGATACCGTTCTAGGCAGGAAGATATCGAAGTAAAACGCAGAGATGACAAAAAAGCAGGTTGAAAGAAGAGCCCCTAGCGAGATGGTCCAAAGTACCCGGAAACTGACATACCGAAGTACCGCACGATAAAGCCCCAGCCGCACAAACAAGCTAATGCTGACGATGATAATGGCGCCAAGCAAAGCCCAGTGATGAGGGCTATCAATGGGCCAGTTATGTTCAAGCCGGATCCAGTACGCCCCCCAATAGGTCATTGTGATCAGGATGATGTCGACGGTGACAGAGACTGCACGTTTGCTGGCACGTGACAAGGAACCCAGACAGGTCAGCAGCCAGCTGCCACCGGGTAAAAGCTCATTTCTCATTCTGGTACTCCTGCATTCAGGTGATACGCAAGATAAGCTAACGGCAAGTAGGCAATGACCAAGCCCATCACACCATCGAGCTGGCTCAATACAATCATGACAGCGATCGGCGCAAGCCAAAGGCTATTTATAAGAAGCACAGCCAATGTCACGTTTCGATGGCTATGCCAGCGCCTCGCAGCATATTGGAATGCATGAGTGCGATGGGCTTCACTCAGGCGGCACTTTAGACGATAGCGATTCAGCAAGGTCCAGGTCGCATCGACGACAAAGACCCCGAGCATGACCAGCCATGCCCACAGGAATTGAGGGGCAGAGGCGGCATCCAGCAGCATCAGGGACGCCAGCATCAAGCCAAGAAAACCACTGCCGCCATCCCCCATAAAGATCCTGGCTGGCGGAAAATTCCAACACAAAAAGCCCGCCGCCGAGATCCCCAGTAGCAGGGGCAAACTGGCAGATGACCACTCACCCCCAACGAGATAATGCAATAACGCCATGAACAGGCAGACGACAACGGCCTCACCTGCCGCCAAACCATCGATGCCATCCATAAAGTTGTACAGGTTGATAAACCAGATCACCCCCAGCCAAGCGATTAGATAACCAAACCAGGCAAGATCCAGCTGCCAGCCAAAGAAGGTCAGCTCTGGCAAACCATCAACAGCAGATACCACCAAGACTGCCGCCATGCTCTGCACAATCAGGCGGGTTCTGGGCTTGAGAGATATGTGATCATCGATAAAACCAACCAGTGCGATGGCCAACGCTGCTGTCCATATTAAAGCGAAACTACCATGAGATATGCCATAGGGCAGTGGCATCAGGGCGACAAACAAAGGCGCTGCCAGCAGAAAGGTCGCCACGATAGCCATGCCACCACCTCTCGGAGTAGGCACCTGATGTGAACTGCGATGATTGGGCTGGTCAAGCAAGTGGTTCAGAGCATAACGCCGGAGTAAACCAGTACCAGTAACTGAACAAAGCAGGCACAACATCAAAAAAAGAACAAATGCAAACATCAAGGTGACTCGTTATGGGAAGATGCCATCAGAGATAAGGTCTGAGAGAGCGAACAGGGTGCCGACCATTGTAATCGGCTCTGTGCCTTACTGGTATCCATTTCCAGAGAGCCATAAATACGCTGCAACTTGGAATCAATCCCCAAACAGCGGCCAAGCCCCCTTATCAACCTTGGTGGGGTATAAAACAGCCTACAGGGAACACCTTCTGCATCAGCAATCGCCGCAAGCAACTGCGATGTCGACACCGCAACGGGATCGGCGACCAGAAAGACCTGGTTCACTGCGGCTGGGTGCGCCATCGCATGGGCAATAAAGTCACACAGATTAGGCAACGCCAACAGGCTGCGCGCATTGGTCAAACGGGCAAAAGGGAGCGGGATCCCTTTGCGCACCCACGTCATCATACTGGCAAAGTTAGCCTTCACACCTTCTCCATAGATAAGAGGAGGACGGATGATGGTTACAGCCATACCACGCTCTTTCGCAAGCGCCATCAGCCCCTGCTCCGCCTCATACTTCGAGCGTCCATAGGGATCGTCTGGCGGACTTTGCACATTCTCATCAAATGGCTTGCCTGGCTCTGTTTGCTCGCCATTCACTTTGATCGAACTGATAAAGATAAAGCGCTTTACCCCTGCCTCCGCCGCCTGCCGGGCAAGAGCGAGAGTGCCCTCTGTATTCACAGCTCGAAAAGCCTCCAGGGGATCTGTCGCGGTATCAGACATCACATGCACCCTGGCTGCACAGTGAACAACCACATCCACCTGTTGCAATTGGGCTGTCCAGTTTGCACCGGCAGTCAAAAAGGGAGCCTGAACTTGGTACGAAGCAAGCGGACTACTGCGTACCGCACCTTTCACATTTTCCCCCAGACCAAGCAAGTGTTTACAGACAGCCTTGCCTACAAATCCGTTGGCGCCAGTGACTAGCACTCTAGATGGTACCATTGCGTTTATTTTCATCGCATTTTATGGTCATTAATCAGGCGCTGATACAGTTGCATGTAACGCTGGTTCATTACTTGAGCAGTGAAATTTTCTTCAAATCGCTTGCGCGCGTTAATGCCCATTTGGACAGCCATTTGGGGGTCACGCCATAATTGCTGCATGGCTGCACGCAAGGAGGCACTGTTAGCGGGTTCAGCAGCCAAGCCTGTTTCGCCGTGAATATTGATATAGGTAGTTCCGGTGCCAATTTCACAAGAGATCATGGGTTTGCCATACATGGCCGCCTCTAATAAGGTCATACCAAAGGCTTCTGAGCGAAGATGCGAAGGAAAAACCACCGCGTAACACAAGGTCAATAACGCATTTTTATCTTCATCCGCCACAGGCCCAACAAAATGAATATTTTTAAGTTGCAGTTTTTCCGCTTGATGTTTTAACTCCTGCTCACACGGCCCCTCACCGAGGACTACCAAGGGATAATCAAGGTCTTTAAGTGCCTCAAGCAGAAAAGAGAGTCCTTTATAATAACGCAAAAAGCCAATAAACAAATAGAACTTTTCTGGCAATGTGCTCCTCCACTTATTCAAGGTTGCCAAAGCGGGTTGGCGATAGGATCGTTCATCTAACCCATAGGGAATAACATCAGTTTCGCGCGCAAGTGATTGCAACACTGAACTGGTTTGTACGTAATTAGGTGTGGCAGCAACTACGGCATCCACCTTTTTAAGAAAATGCATCATCAGCGGTTGATAAAGCTGTAATAAATATTTTTGTTTAACGATATCTGAATGGTAACTCACCACGCATGGTTTATTCGGGCGCACCAATAAATGAACCAAATCCATATAAGGCCAGGGAAAGTGATAATGAATCACATCAGCCTGCGCTGCGAGTGTTTTAAACTGCATTATTGCAGACCACGATAAACCGGTTGAGGCCACATAAATATCTTGCTTAGCGGTGTGCACTTGGTGATTGGCAATATCAAAGGTTTGCTGCGGATTTTTAGCACTTAAGGTTAATACATCAACCTGCGCCCCCGCTTGCACCGCCCCTTCAGCTAACTGATAAATAACCTGCTGAATACCACCAAAGGCATCTGGGTAATATGTTTTAAAAAAATGAAGGATCCGCATTAGCTTTTTAATACCTTTTGATAAACTGCCATCGTTTGCGCAGCACACCTTTGCCAAGAAAATTGCTGTGATTGCAGCAATCCGTTAGTGATTGCTTGGCTGCGCCATATGTTATCTTCCAAACTGGTGAGCAAAAACTCACTGAGCGTGACCGTATCGTGCGGGTCGCACATCAAACCGGCCTCACCGACCACTTCGGGCAACGAAGAGGAAAGCGAGCAAACCACCGGCACCCCAGAAGCCATCGCCTCTAATACCGGCAGGCCGAACCCTTCATACAGCGAGGGAAAACAAAATGTTTTAGCGGCAGAAAACAGCATGGGCAAATCAGCGGCAGGTAAAAAGCCTAGGTAACGCGCCCACCCCTGCTGCTGCGCCAAGTTGATTTTTTCCATAATCTGTTCATTTTGCCAACCCTGATAGCCAGTCAATATTAAGGGATAACGCCGCCGAGTGGCTAACGGCAATCTGGAATACGCGTCGAGCAAAATCGTCAAGTTTTTACGCGGCTCTATGGTACCCACATACAACGAATAGCCTTGATAACTCAGGTGATATCTTTGTAGCACTGCTTGGCACTGCGCCGAGTCTCTGGGTTGAAAATGTGCGGAACAGGCCAACGGCACGGCAAAAATACGCTCAATAGGCCAGTTAAAATAATCGGCTAACTCTTGCCGGTTATAACGCGAATCGGTGATCAGGGCATCTGCAGTGGCGAGGGTATTTAAACACTCCTTTTGAATAAACCTGATCCGCTGTGGGGTGTTGCAATGCGGCCAAGTGAATGGAGAAAGATCATGAAAGGTGGCGACCTTTTTACCCGCAAAGGGAGGCAGAAAGAAATTAGGGCCATGATAGAGAAAGTCTTCATGTCCTTTTAATGCCTGCTTACGTAAATAAGGTATCAATAACCGATAGGCTTCAGATGCAAGATGGCTAGATTGCACCCAACGTTTTAGCGAATGGCTCTTGGCCGCCTTTTCTTGCGCTGTTGGCAGTTCTTGCAAAAAACGCCGGCCAGCAAAAAAGGCCAGCTCTTTTATTGCTGGGGTGTGTTGTAGGGCATTGGCGAGCTCCCATGTGTAACGGCCGATCCCGGTCAATGGAAAGCGGATCGGCTCGACAGATAAAATCACCTTCATGCTTGGTCTAACATCCAGCGCAATGTGTCGGCCAAGTCAAGTGTTTGCCAATCACCGATTAAAGAGCGCAATAAACTGGCATCGCCACACAGGGTTTTAACTTCATTGGCGCGCACAAAGGCGGGGTTAACTTGAATGCGCATGCGGTGGCCGGTGATCTGCTCGCACATGGCCATCACCTCTCGCAGGCTGTGGGTTTTACCAGAACAGACATTCACGGTTTGGCCAAATGCCTTGGCTTCAATCAAACGGCGATAAGCATTTACCAAGGTGCGCACATCGCTAAAGTCACGCCACACATCGAGGTTGCCCAGTTCAATGACATCAGCCTTTTTCTTAAAGTGCGCGACGATTTTAGGTAACAAGAAGCTGTCGGTTTGCCCAACACCGGTGTAGTTAAATGGGCGGGTAATGATAATCGGCAGGCGATCCATCCACAGCCGCGCCATATGCTCCATGGCTAATTTACTCACCGCATAATCATTGGCCGGATCGGGTAAGCTGTGTTCAGCTAACATCCCTTCAGAACGATTACCGTAGATATTGGCGCTGCTGGCTAATAAAACAGCTTTCGGTTTATAGCTGGCATTGGTTAATACTTCGAGTAAATTACGGGTGCCCTGAAAATTAACCTGATAAAAGCCATTGGCATCCCCATGGCCGACAAAGGCCAATGCAGCCAAATGAATCACCACATCTGGTTGTATTTGGTCGATCACCCGAGCCAGCGTGGTTTTATCGTTTAAATCAGCTTGAAAATAATTTTTAGCATCACTAGGATTAACGCCTAAACCAAAAACATCATAATCGGCAGCTATCATTTCAACAGCCATGTAATGGCCAGTGAACCCCTGGATGCCGGTAATTAAAACCCGTGACTTATTCATTATTAACCTTGGAAATAATAGCCAGCGACTATGACATCGCTGGCTTTAAAATTAGAAACTAAACCCTTGCTGATTACGGCGCAGATCTTCATTAACCATCATCTGGCACAACTCTTCCAGCGTGGTTTTGGGCTCCCAACCTAACACCTCTTTGGCTTTGGCCGGGTTTCCGATTAGCAATTCAACTTCTGCCGGGCGGTAGAACTTGGGGTTAACCTTAACCAGCACCTTGCCAGTGGCCACGTCAATGCCCACCTCTTGCTCGGCTTCACCTTCGAAGCACAGGGTGTAACCCGCCGCTTTAAATGCCATCGCCACAAAGTCCCGCACGGTTTCTGTGCGGTTGGTGGCTAGCACAAAGGTATCTGGCTCATCGGCTTGCAGCATGCGCCACATCCCTTCAACGTACTCTTTGGCAAAACCCCAATCTCGTTTGGCATCGAGGTTACCCAGCTCGAGCACTTCCAGCTTGCCGAGTTTGATCTTGGCTACCGAATCAGTGATCTTGCGGGTAACAAACTCTTGCCCACGCAGTGGCGATTCGTGGTTAAACAAAATACCGCTGCAACCGAAGATGCCATAACTCTCACGATAGTTAATGGTGATCCAGTGGGCATACAGCTTGGCAACGCCATAAGGGCTACGCGGGTAGAAGGGCGTATCTTCCACTTGCGGAATCGCCTGCACCTTACCAAACATTTCGGAGGTTGACGCCTGATAGAAACGGATCTTCGGGTTAACGATACGAATAGCTTCCAGCAAATTGAGCGGGCCAATGCCGGTGATCTCGGCAGTGGTCGCAGGTTGGTCAAACGAAACACCCACAAAGCTTTGTGCTGCCAGGTTATATACCTCAGTCACGTGGGTAGTTTGCAACAAGCGAATGCTGGCAGACAGATCGGTCAGGTCATATTCCACCAAATGCAGGTTAGGATGCTTGGCAATACCCAACTCTTCAATGCGCCAAAAGTTCACTGAACTGGTGCGGCGATAAGTACCATATACGGTATAGCCTTTGTCTAACAATAACTCAGCCAGATAGGCACCATCTTGGCCAGTAATACCTGTAATGAGCGCAATGGACATAAAAAACCTCTTATTTAATCACGTTACGACAGAAATCAACAAATTTATTTTCAGCTAAACTCCAACTAAAACCCTGTGCTGTTTTGTAACCATTCTCCCCTAATTTTGTGCGTAATGATGGGTCATTTAAAATTCTAAATAACGCATGATGCAAATCATCAGTAGTAACCATTAACGCATTTTCATTATCAACAGCCATATCATGAAATGCGACACAATATTTATTGGCTATCACCGGCTTTTTAGCAAGCCATGCCTCAAGCAATACAATACCGAAACTTTCGCTGGAGCTCATATTTACCAAAGCAAGACATGACATCAGTGCTCCTCGTACCACGGAACGAGGCTGTCTCTCTAAGTAAGAAATATAAGGTGAGTTGATGGCAACGCCATCATCATTCGGTCCAATCATCACCAAACGGAGTTTCTTGCCAGACTGATTAATAGATTCCACTGCCTGGATCACTGCTCGATAACCCTTGGCACCAGACTTGCGCCCCAATACGAGAACAAAGTCATCATCACTAGCATAAACCTGGTTAAATTCGGCACGATCGCTTTCCAGGAACTCTTCTTCAGTATCCGCACCACCAGGCAGATACTCAGAACGACAGCCCTTCTCGGCATAGAAAGCACTGGCTGCTTTAGGCACCGTAAGCACTTTTGTCGCATTATGGGCAGCATTAAGCAGGTCTGGGAAATGATAGTAATCATCATCCAAATGAGCATGTGGAATCAACAAAGAAGGCACATTGTTTTGTTTTGCTACTTCAAGGGCAAAAGTGGCTGGTTTGAAAACAATGTTATGTGTAACTAATAGGTCATATTTATCGATATTTGAGGCAATGTAGCTTTCCATTGAAGAAGAGTGTGGTCCTCTTATATCCGTAAGAGCTACATTTAGCGGGAAGCGAGTTTGCTCGGCAGCGCTAGAAAGAACATTAAAAACATCTTCTGCCGGAATACGGCTGGTATCCGCCAACGGCGTTAAAGCAAGATCCAGTGGGACATCATCAATGCACAACTCGTTAAGAATAAAACCTAATGGCCGATGATCCTGTCGCCCGATGAACTGGTTTGACGTGAAAATTTCAAGTAATCCCCCCTCCACAGTCAATTCAATAGTAAAATAATTTTCAATTTCTTGACTGATGTACAATGCACCACTCGTAGACTGCAGGGTGACCAATGATTTTTCTGGGGCGTATCCCGTTAACTTTAGCTTGCTAGCTTTTGTGACATTTAGCGCACAGGTCGAATAACTCCACCGAGAATAGTTCGGAGCCTCTCCCTCTAAATCTGCCCATCCCCACGCAAGTCCATCCTGAAGCGACTTTCCGGCTTGCTGAACAATAGCCTTTTCAAATGCCGGCTGGACTCGCCACGCTAAATTCAGTGCCTTGTGCTGGGTAGGTGAAGGCACATGATCTACCGGGAAGCGGGCAAAACGCAGGTTGGACATCTCGATTGGAGCCCCGATTCCTTCATCGAAGTCGTAGCGTTCCATAAAGCGAGCATAATTATTTATTCTGCTGACTTCTGTTGTAACCACATCGATCTCAAACTCTTGGGTATCTCCAAGGGCTTTCAAGAAACGTTTTAAATTTGACTCTGCACCCCCAAATTCTGGGTAAGTATACCGGTAGGTAACAAAGAGTACCTTGCGTTTCGGCTTTTCCAGGTTTACTAATAAATCGACAAATTTTTTGGCAATACCCACCATAGAAAGGGTTGCAAGGAAGATATTTTTCCGTTCTTGTCTCATTTCGTCGGAAAAAATATTATCTGACAATGACAAAGCATTTATCACACTTGAGAACGCCTCAGGCTCAGCCAAAGCGATATGCTTTTGGATATTATCAGGGTAACCACGCAAACCAAACTTAGTGCTGATAACAAACAAACCATTTGCAAAAAAATCTGCCAACTTAATGTTAGAGCCACTACCTGAAATCACCGGATTTACTGCAAACAAACTATTCTGAAGAATGGCACATTTAGTTTCCTCATCAACCATGCCCCACAAAACAACGTTTTTCGCAGGTTTAACACAGATCGAATCACAAACAGAACCCACAATATTAAATTGAACGTCGGGGCATTTAGGCACAACTTCCTTTAATAGATAGTTAATAGCATCTACGTTTGGCATATGTGCCGAACCAAGGAATACCGCTGATTTTTTTTGTACCTTTCTCGCGATTTGCTGGTTTAAGCTTTCACTAATAGCAACAGGTAACTGTGAACCGTTACGAACAACGACCATAGGACCTGCAGTTTTTTTACCTACTAACAAACTATATGCATCATCTTCGGAGACCGCAATCGTAGCTGCAGATTTTTCTACCGCATTTTTTTCAACCGCAGTAGCCATATCAATCAAATAGTCTTTTTTAGGGTGCCATTCTAATAATGAAAATTTTAGCTTTGTTTCATCATTATGCGATGAGTATATAAACCGATCGTGATAAGCAATCGGCAATGGTGCCATATAAGGGTGCTCTATCACGATGAAACGTGCAGATTTTTTAAGGATATTATAGACAGAAACCAGTAGATTGTTTTTTGTGCAGTGGTTGCTTGCGATGATATCATCACAGGCAATATGGAACTGTGAATTTAACTCATCAACTTCTTTGCGGTGATCTATTGATTTTGGAATACTGATCACATGCGTTTTATTATTATATTTTTCTGAAGATAACTTTTCATCATCTGAAAAACAAACGAAAACGACAGAAGAAATATCATTAACTGCCTGATACAGCCCTCTAGTACGCGTAGCGCCACCGCCTACACCGGAGAAAGAATTGTAATCATTGAGAACTAAGGTATAAGAATTCGGTTCTTTGACTAAACTCTCCAATTCGGGGAGAAGATTCGCAACTATGGCATCCCAAGTATAGTTTTTACTAGCAAGCTGCTTACCAGCAAAACCTATCTCAACGGTATTTTCAAAATTTTCATCAGCAAGATGATGGTTTAACAATGCAGGGAAATCAGCAAGTGCACCTTCAATAAAGTGCTTTCCTGATTCAATGTTAAACCCTCTCATACCGAACGAACTAGACAGAATAGGCAAAGCATAAGAGAAATAATCCAAAGCCTTGATGTTAGAACCGCTGCCAGACTCCATCGGATTAAGGGCTATACTTGCACTTTCAAATAGCCGAATTTTCTCCGCATCTGAAACACGCCCATGCCTAATAACATTCTTGGCATACTTCCCTTCAGGAAGGCACCCCCCTATAATATCAAACAGAATATTAGGGCATTTCGGGGCGATTTCTTTGGCAATGTAGCATGCCGCTTTCACATTCGGTAGATGGGCACTTCCGACAAAAACAACCGAGTGGTTACTCTTTTTGCTACGCGGAGGGACAACACGGTGTTGTTCAATCATGCCATTAGGCGAGTAGAACATGACTGACTCTTTATGAGGTGCGATTTTTTTAAATGATTCATAATCACTTTCGCCACAGTACAGAATCAAATCTGAATTATTCAATAGTTTTTCTTCAGCTTTCGCAACCAACTCAACGATAGGTCGCGATTTTTCTGATGAATGAAGGGTCTGATATAATTCAGTCTCACAGTTATATGAATTATAGATCCGTGATTTATTGTCTAAACCTAAAAATATATCATAATCAACAGTAAAAGGTGAGTCATGAACAATTATATCTGCGAAATCATACTCGCTTAGGTACGCCACTAACATGGCTGTTGGGTACAACGCACTAGCCGTAATGGTGGGAGCGGAGAGATCTCCATGTCCATCGACTAGATGGTGCGACAACTCTCCCCAGCATCGGTTAAAATGGTTATCCTTCGGGATCCGACGCTCCACAAATGTCGCTGTATGATATATTATTTCCTCATTAACATCAGGATGAGTAGAGGTAAGCAATGTTATATGATGATATTTACTCAAAACCTTGTAGAAATTATAAAGTTTAGACTCACCGCCATTGGATACGGGAACAAAGGCCGGAAAGAAATTAAGAGCAAGTATTTTTTTCATTATCTACACACCATCCATTAATAGAACCATGACTCAAGCACTGATTTTTGCTTCTCATGCATGCCGGTTTTTTTAACAGCACAAAGCAATCCTTGCTCTGTTTTCCCATAATGGTCTTCAGATAATGTAACGTTAGTAAAAACCGATACAGAAGGTGCATTATCATAAGCTCGTGGCAGGCTTCTTTTTAATCTATATTTAATCCTTGGATAGCGATTCAACAAGCGCACTACCCGCTGCCTCAACAGCGGGCGACTTGAAACAAAGCGACTAGCCGCAGAGACTAAACCTTTAATATTATTTTTAGCTATCGATTTAATGTCTGATAAAAATCTTCGAGGCTGCAAGACCAACTTGATAGATTTTGATACTAGGCGCAAAGGATACGTTAGATTCCAAGAACTGCTGGCGTAGACCGCTAGCAAACGCTGATGAAATTGTTCTGCAACCGCTTGCGCTTCCCGAGCTTGCTCTTGCGCTTCCCGAGCTTGCTCTTGCGCTTTCCGTGTTTGCTCTTGCGCTTTCCGTGCTTGCTCTTGCGCTTCCCGTGCTTGCTCTTGTGCTTCCCATTCTTGCTCTTGCGCTTTCCGTGCTTGCTCTTGTGCTTCCCTTGCTTGTTCTTGCGCTTCCCTAGCTTGCTCTTGCGCTTCCCGAGCTTGCTCTTGAGCTTCCCGAACTTGCTCTTGAGCTTCCCGAATTTGCTCTTGTGCTTCCCGAGCCTGCCCTTGTGCAGCATTTACATTTTGCTGCAAGTTCATTTTATCTGCGGTCGTGAATTCATCAAATACATTGGGTGGGTATTTTAACTCAGCAAGCAACTCTGGGTGTTCTGCCGCCACATAAAAACGATTCAAACCATCACAATATGCAAATATGTAGTCGGATGATAATATCATATCCTCCCACTCTATATGATTAAACTCTTGTGAATTTGGTCTAGTGGCTTCAATAACTATAATCCAGGGTCTGTATATTGAAAGGTCCATGCCCAACAACACTGTTTTCTCAAAACCTTCCACATCAATTTTCATAAAATGTACAGTTTTGACATCATATTTATTGCAGATATCTTTTAGCCTGTAGGAAGGAACTTCTAACCACTCTCCTTTATGCCCATTGACCTCGTGTTTAACCACCACATCTGCATTAGCTGTAGCCCAACCACGAACCTCACTCTGCCAAATTTTTAAAAAACCATCACTATCGCTAGCAGCTGCATTGATATTTATATCTCTCACTCGCTGCGCTACGAGATCTTCAAAATGATTTTTTAACGGCTCTATATTTATACCTGACCAGCCATTATCGTAAAAACTTTTCGTTACTGAATCGATAACAGGATCATTCGCCCCCACATCGATATAAAAACCATTTTCAATATTTTTTAATGCTCGCCATAGCATGACATCTTCAAAATTTTGTGCATAAGAGATGAAACTCATAACGTTTTTATTCCAATATGTGGTTCAAGCCAAGCCACACCCACGAAATGCGGCTTATCCATGTTAATCACTTCAAACATCAAGGCAAGATCGCGCCATTCATAGTTATTTACCAAATGCGTATCGGTACTGACTAACGCGGTTTGCACCGAAAAATGGCCTGGGCCAAGGTTGGCGAAAAACTCACAAGCAAACTCAACCTTTTGCCCTCTTTTAACCAGCTCAACAGGCTGTTTTTTTAAATCTGTGTTCGTGCCGTAAATCACTTGTCCTAAGCGATCTTTAATGCCATAACCGAGCACCAAACGCGGCATATCTTGATGTGCCTCAGCCACCACCCGCAACGTGACTTTTTGGCCAACATTGATGCATTCAACTACCTGCCCAGCGTCATCACGCAAATCAATTTCAACAATAGTGGCCTCACCGGTACCTGAGATGGTCTGTGTCTTACCATCCGCCATCTCGATTTGTTCGATCTTCTGGTTTTGCTTGTCGGCCAGCAGTGCGTTGTAATAATCCATCACGGCTTCCGGTTCACCTTCCATCGCCACTCGCCCGGCATTGAGCAAAATAGCCCGGTTACAAATGCTCTGAATGGCTTGCTTATCATGCGACACGATCAATAACGTGGTGCCCTGCTTACTAAATTCACGAATGCGCTCAAAGCTCTTGTGCTGGAAATAATCATCGCCTACCGACAAGGCTTCATCAACAATCAAAATATCGGGTCGCACCGCAGTTGCCACACTAAAGGCAAGACGCATCTGCATGCCGCTGGAATATACTCGCACCGGGCTGTCGATATAATCACCAATTTCAGCAAACGCCTCAATCTCTGGCATCAAGTGGGCAATCTCCGCCATTGTCAGCCCCAACAACTGCCCCGCAATAAATACATTTTGCCGGCCAGTAAAATCAGAGTGAAAGCCCATGCCTAATTCCAACAAGGCCGCGACTCGGCCCTGTAAAGAAATAGAACCCGTGGTGGGTTGCGTGGTGCCGGTGATCATCTTTAGCAAGGTGCTCTTACCGGCACCGTTGATACCGATAATCCCCACCGCTTCACCCGGGCGCACGATGAAACTCACATCTTGCATTACCCACTTCAAACTGTGCCTGGGTTTGTTGCCCGGCAACATCCATTCAGCCAAACGCGACCAGCGTGTCGGATATTGCTTATACGCCTTACCCAACTGATTAACCGTGATCATCCCCATTACAGTTCATCCACCATTTCGCCCGCATGTTTGCGGAATAAAGAAAAACCGAGCATCGTCAATAGCGCACCCAGCAATGCCACCGGCCACAAGGTTTGCCACTGCGGCCAACTGCCCTGCACCAAAATTTGTTGGCTCGCTGCAACAATCGGCGCCATAGGGTTTAATGCCATCAATGGCTTAATCGCCGCTGGCAAAATATCCTTAGGATAAATAATTGGTGTAAACCAGAACCAGAACTGCAAAGCGATACCAAAAAATTGGCCGACATCGCGGAAAAACACATTCAGCACTCCGAGCGTTATCCCTAGACCAATGGCAAACAAAATCAAGACAGCCAACACCGGGATCAACGCCAAATAGGGCAAACCGGGAAAATAACCGACGATCAGCAAAAAAACTGAAAACAAACCAAAGACAATCGCAAAGTTAAGCAAAGCATTGCAGATCACCGTCATCGGCAAGCACAGGCGCGGAAAGCTAATTTTTTTTAATAAATTGGCATTATCTAAAAATACATTCTGGCTGCGCCCAACAACTTCAGAAAATAGCCCCCAGGTTAATACCCCGGCACACAAGTAAATGCTATAGGCAAAGGTGTGATCCACTCCCGGCAACTTGGCGCGCATCACATTTGAAAAAATCACCGTATACACAGTGATCATCGCCAGTGGGTTGATGATGTTCCATGCTGCACCCAATAAGGTGTTTTGGTACTTAACTTGAAATTCGCGTTTGACATTACCGAGAATAAACCCCCGGTAACTCCACAACGCCCTTACCATTGTAACTGACATTTCATCATTCCTTAATCAAGGCTTCAACCGAGGCCACCTCTTGCCACACCAACGGCTGATCCGCTCGGCTTTCAATGTTTAAGCGCAGCAAGGGCTCGGTGTTTGAGGTACGCACATTTACACGCCAATCGCGCATTTCAATGCTCAAACCATCGGTGCGATCTACCAACAAGGCTTGCGGAGCAAATTGCGCCTCGATTTTCGCCATGATCTTGCCAGCATCGTTAACCCGATAATTAATCTCACCACTACACGGATACGCGGCCATCCGCTCACCGACCAAGCTCGACAAACTGGCTTGTTTGACCGACAGCAACTGCGCGACCAACAACCAAGGGATCATACCGCTATCGCAATAACCAAAATCACGGAAATAGTGATGCGCACTCATCTCTCCGCCGTAAATGGCATTCTCCAACCGCATGCGCTCTTTAATAAAGGCATGGCCAGTTTTGCTCTGCACCGCGATGCCACCCGCTTGTTTAACCACATCAATGGTGTTCCACGTTAAACGGGGATCGTGAATAATCTTCTCGCCGGGGTGAGTGGCTAAAAAGGCTTGCGCCAGCAAACCAACAATATAATAACCTTCGATAAACTCACCGCGCTCATCAAATAAGAAACAGCGATCGAAATCACCATCCCACGCAATGCCCATATCCGCACCATGCTCCTTCACCGCATCACGGGTTGCCGAGCGGTTTTCGGGTAACAAGGGGTTCGGAATACCATTGGGGAAATGGCCATCTTCCTCATGATGAATTTTAATAAATTCAATCGGCACATGCAGTTGGTTAAACCGCGCTTCAAGCGCATCGATCACATGCCCGGCGGCACCATTGCCGGCATTCACCACCAATTTCAGCTGGCGAATATTATTGAGCGTAATGTAGGTCAGCAGATGAGCGACATAATCATCGAGAATAGATAACTGGCTTAACGAACCCTGCTTGGCTGGCGCTGCAAACACGCCAGATTCGGCCAAAGCCCGGATCTCATTTAACCCGCTGTCACCGCTGATTGGCTGCGCACCACGGCCCACCAACTTCATGCCGTTATAATCCATTGGGTTATGGCTGGCTGTCACTTCAATCGCGCCATCAATATCCAATGTAAACGCAGCAAAATAGGTCTCTTCGGTGCCAGTCATCCCTAAGTCAATCACATCACAACCGGCATCCATGATGCCCTTAGCAAGTGCTTGTTTTAACTCGGCACTGGTCAGGCGTACATCACCGCCCACCGCAATGCTCTTGGCACTCAAGTGTTGCGCTGTGGCTCGGCCAATCCGATATGCAATCTCAGTGTTTAACTCATCACCCAATTTACCGCGAATATCGTACGCTTTAAAACAAGTAAAATTCATCACTATATCTCTCAATAATTATTATTTGTTAAAATCTACAATGTCATCTTCGCCAAGGTAATCCCCGGTTTGAACCTCAAGCATGACTAAATCGATCAATCCTGGGTTTTTTAACTGATGCCGATGACCAGCAGGAATATAGGTGGATTGATTTGCAGTTAATAACGCTTCTTGTCCATCATAATTCACTTCTGCAACACCAGATAACACCACCCAATGTTCATTACGATGATGGTGCATTTGCATTGTCAGGCTGGCACCCGGTTTAACCTCTAGACGCTTAATTTTGAAACGCTCGCCGATTTCAAGAAGGGTATAGCGCCCCCATGGGCAATACACAGTACGGTGAGTTTTAAATGCATCATGATTGATTTTTTTAAGTTGATTATAAATCACTTTAACATCTTGGCTGTTATTCTTGTTAGCCACCAGTAATGCATCTGCGGTGTCGACAATCACCAAATTTTCAACACCAACAGTGCCAATAACGCGCTCTTCACTGCTAACGTAACAATTTGTGGTATCGTGCAATATGACATGGCCTTGCACGGTATTTCCATTTTTATCTGGTTGATGTTGATCGCTAATCGCTGACCAAGAGCCGATATCACTCCAACCAATATCACAGGGTACTACCGAGACGTTTTGCGATTTTTCCATCACGGCGTAATCAATTGAAATATCAGGAACCAGGTTAAATGTGTTAGCATCCAAATCGAGGTGTTTCACCTTTTTACTCTGAATTATCTCAGATTGATTGATGCAAGATTTGGTAGCTGATAATACTTCTGGGCAGTGTATTTCCATTTCGGCGATCATTGTGCTCGCTTTAAAGCAGAACATACCAGAATTCCAAAGATAACGACTACTTTCCAAATACTCTTTGGCTTTATTCAAGGTTGGCTTTTCAACAAAGCGCAAAACATCAGAGCCTTGCGCTTCAATATAACCATAGCCGGTTTCGGGTATGTGAGGTTTAATCCCAAATGTGACCAAACGCCCCATTTTAGCTAATTCAACCGCGCGGGAGACTGCATCAGAAAAAGCAGCCTGCTCGGTGATCAGGTGATCTGCAGCCAACACCAGTACGATCGCATCATCACCATATGTATCACACGCATAAATAGCGGCAGAGGCTACTGCTGCAGCCGTATTACGGCCATATGGTTCAAGAATAAATGAGGTTGAAATATCACTTTCGTTCACTTCTTTAAATGAATCCAGTGTTTTGAAATACAACTCTCGATTGGTAATTGTTAATATCTCACCGATGTCGGATAGTGTTGCACCACGCAAGAATGCTTTTTGTAAAAAACTTTGATTATCGGATAGTTTAATGAATGGTTTGGGATGCTGTTCACGGGAAATAGGCCATAATCTTGAACCACTGCCACCACACATAATAGCTGGAATTAATATGCTCATATATACACCATATGTTTTAAGTTTCATCTAAAAATTTAACAAATTAAAATTCACCTGCCATTGAAAACGATTTTTCCTTGATGTTTTCTGGTGAAAAAACAGGAGATTTATTGCCCCAATATATTGATAGCAGTAGATCATTACAATATATTTCACGCTCAAATTCAGGCTGGTAATAACGTGTAGTTTTATAAAAAAATTCTGCAGTTTCTGTTCTTGTGATGAAGCCATGAGCAAATCCTTCAGGGATCCACAATTGTCGCTTATTTTCAGCAGATAAACTCACTCCAACCCATTGCCCGAAGGTTGGCGAGCTTTTGCGGATATCTACCGCCACATCAAACACTTCACCCGCAACACAACGTACCAGCTTGCCTTGGGCATGAAGAGGCAACTGATAGTGCAAGCCGCGCAATACACCTTTCGATGACTTTGAGTGATTATCTTGTACAAAGGTAACCGGATATCCTACCGCTTCTTCGAACAAGCTGGTGATTAAAACTCTCAAAGAAAAAGCCACGCTCGTCACCAAATACCTTGGGCTTAAAAATAAGCACATCAGGAATAGCCGTCTTGATTACATTCATCTTCATATCCACATTAAATTCAATTTTTATTGGGGAGCGTCATACCTCCCCCAGTATCACATCAGGCTTTTGCAACCATCTTTAACAGATATTGACCATAGGCATTTTTTGCCAACGGCGCGGCAAGTTCACGAACCTGGTCGGCACTGATAAATTTCTGACGATAGGCAATCTCTTCCGGGCAGGCGACATTCAAGCCCTGACGTGTCTCAATGGTCTGAATAAAGTTACTCGCTTCAATCATGCTTTCATGGGTGCCAGTATCAAGCCAGGCATAACCACGGCCCATCATGGCTACCGACAGGTTGCCCTGCTCGAGGTAGATACGGTTAACGTCTGTGATTTCCAGCTCGCCGCGGGGGGACGGCTTCAAGCTCTTGGCGATCTCCACCACGAAAAATAGAGGCCGGTCACCGCATAGTTGCTCTTGGGCTCCAGTGGCTTCTCTTCCAGAGAAATAGCTGTACCTTGCTTATCAAATTCCACCACCCCATAACGCTCAGGGTCGTGCACGTGGTAAGCAAAGACGGTAGCGCCGCTCTCTTTGGCAGAAGCCGCCTCCAGCTGTTTCTGAAGGTCGTGGCCGTAGAAGATGTTGTCGCCCAGCACCAGCGCACACGGGTCTGAACCGATGAACTCATTACCCAGAATAAAGGCTTGTGCCAACCCGTCCGGGCTTGGCTGAACCTTGTATTGCAGATTCAAGCCCCACTGGCTGCCATCACCCAGCAATTGTTCAAAGCGGGGGGTATCTTGCGGCGTACTGATGATCAGAAGGTACAGATGGTCTGGTCAGTGTAGAGGGAGCTTCGTCCCCGTCGGCCATGATGTTCTTGATGGAACCAGTTATGAACGACATTCTCATCAACTCAGAACGTTAGCGAGCCGCGTTTGACCGGGGAACGGTTGTACTGTGACCAGTTGGATATGGCGTGAAGCGACTTGCCCATGATGCTGATTTGAAGAGGGATTTGGTGATCAGATCACCGTCTCCACCATAAGTTCAATTCAGGTCACTCCGATTTGGAAAACAACGCCCCGACAAGGGATGCATTCTATACATCCCTGGCCAGTGATTTACTTGCCCAGGATCTCGGTCAACATCCGCTCCACACCGACCGTCCAGTCCGGCAGCACCAGATCGAAGGTTCGCTGGAACTTGCCGGTATCAAGGCGGAGTTATGGGGGCGTTTGGCCGGGGTCGGAAAGGCGCTGGTCGGCACCGCATTGAGTTGCGTCACCGCCAGTTCAACCCCTGCTTCTTTAGCTTTGGCAAACACCAGCTGGGCATAGTCAAACCAGGTGGTGGTACCGGAGGCAGTCAGATGGTAAAGCCCAGCGACCTCAGTCCTGCGCTGCGCCACACGGATCGCATGAGCGGTGCAATCAGCCAGCAACTCAGCGCCGGTCGGCGCACCAAACTGGTCATTGATGACCGACATTTCACTGCGCTCCTTGCCAAAGCGCAGCATGGTCTTGGCAAAGTTGGCGCCACGGGCGGCATACACCCAACTGGTGCGGAAGATAAGATGACGAGTGCAAGGCGCAGCTGCGTACTCCCCTGCCAGCTTGGTTTCGCCGTAAACGTTGAGCGGGGCGGTTGCATCGGTTTCCACCCTGGGGCGCTCACCGCTGCCATCGAACACATAGTCAGTAGAGTAATGCACCAACCAAGCACCCAAGGCCTCGGCTTCTTTGGCGATGGCGGCCACACTGGTAGCGTTGAGCAGCTCGGCAAACTCACGTTCGCTCTCCGCCTTGTCGACCGCCGTATGGGCCGCTGCATTGACAATCACGTCCGGTTTGACCAGACGTACCGTTTCGGCCACCCCTGCCGGATTACTGAAATCGCCGCAATAGTCGATGGAGTCAAAATCAACGGCAGTGATGCGCCCCAGCGGCGCCAGGGCACGTTGCAGCTCCCAGCCTACCTGGCCGTTTTTGCCAAACAGCAGAATATGCATCAGGCACGCTCCCCGTAGTTCTGTTCAATCCAGGACTGGTAGGCGCCGCTCTTGACGTTGCTGACCCACTGCTGGTTATCCAGATACCACTGCACTGTTTTGCGAATGCCTGACTCAAAAGTCTCCTCTGGCTGCCAAGCAAGCTCACTGCTCATCTTGCTGGCATCGATGGCATAACGGCGATCGTGACCGGGGCGATCCGCCACATAGGTGATTTGATCGCGGTAAGAACCCGCTTTCGGCACCATCTCGTCAAGCAGATCACACACGGTATGCACCACGTCCAGATTTTGCTTCTCGTTGTGACCGCCGATGTTGTAGGTCTCCCCTACCAAGCCGGTGGTCACTACCTTGCAGAGCGCGCGCGCGTGGTCTTCCACATAAAGCCAATCACGAATTTGGTCGCCTTTGCCATACACCGGCAGCGGCTTGCCATCCAGCGCATTGAGGATCACCAGCGGGATCAGCTTCTCGGGGAAGTGATAGGGACCGTAGTTGTTGGAGCAGTTGGTGACGATGGTCGGCAGGCCGTAAGTACGGCGCCAGGCACGTACCAGATGATCGCTTGATGCCTTGGAAGCCGAATAGGGGCTGCTGGGGGCGTAAGGCGTGGTTTCGGTAAAGAGTGGCAGTGACTTATTCCACAAGGGATGACCAGCACTCACCTCATCCGGGTGGGGCAGATCACCATACACCTCGTCGGTGGAGATATGGTGGAAGCGGAAGGCTGCCTTGCGCGTCTCGTCCAGCTCGTTCCAGTAAGCGCGGGCGGCTTCCAGCAACACATAGGTGCCGACGATATTGGTCTCGATGAAATCAGCAGGCCCGGTGATGGAGCGATCTACATGGCTTTCGGCTGCCAGGTGCATCACGGCATCCGGTTGATGCAGGGCAAACACCCGATCCAGTTCGCCACGGTTGCAGATATCCACCTGTTCAAAAGCATAACGAGCACTGGTTGCCACGTCAGCCAGCGATTCCAGGTTACCTGCATAAGTGAGTTTATCGAGGTTGATGACTGAGTCGTGGGTATCCCGGATGATATGACGAACAACCGCCGAGCCGATAAAGCCGGCGCCACCAGTGACAAGGATTTTCATAGGTATACTCTTGAAAATTAATAGAAAAATTAGTTTTTCAGCTAAAAATAAAGAATGGGGACAACATTGAGTGTGTCTAACGGGAAGATATCTCACGCTAATCAGGAAAAACACGTTAGCTACCGCCCCTGAGTTACAGCCCCCAGTTTGCTGCTTTTAACCAGATTGTGTATGTGCTGTTGGCCATGATGCCCTCCAGCGTGGGATAGTTCAGTCGCCATCCTTGATGACCAAATCTAGATTTGTTGTACAAATTCACTCCGGCTGTCTTGTCAGAAACAACCATGCTATAGCGCTGTGCCACTGTGGGCGAGGTGTGGATTCTAGCGTCTTTCCCGGCAATTTGAATAGTCAAAACAACCATGCTAAAAGTACTGGATTTCCAGATTATTCATAAATTCACCAGCAACTTCTCGGTAGAGTATCACCAATATAAATGTCGCAATTGGAGCCCCAACCTGCCCACATTAGACTTTTGGCCCTGAATACTAAAGTAAAACCAGAAGCGTTCTGGGCATTGACGCACATCCGAACCACCCTATCGGCCCACGTCTCTGTTTTCACCGCATACGCACAACATTTTATTACCATTGAAGAAACACATAACCCCCCCTCTCTTCAGCAATGATGTTCACAGGGGTCATGACTGTCACAATGCCGGCACGACGCATTATGTCATCAAGGTGTCATATGTGTGTGGTTTTGCGGAAAACAAACAGGGCGAACCGAATGGTTCGCCCTGTGGCTATGCGATAACAAAAGGCGGAGGCTAATCCTACTGCTGCTGAACACTCGCCGTTGCGATCGTGTCGGAAGCTTGCCAGCCGCCACCGACGGCCTTGTAAAGCGCCACCTGGTTGGTCAGCTGGGCCAGACGAGTGCTGATCAGCCCCTGCTTGGCGCTGAATAACGAACGCTGGGCATCAAGCCGTGTCAGGTAGCTATCCACTCCTTGCTCATAGCGGAACTCCGCCAGCTTGAAGTAGGTCTGGTTGGCCTCGACCAGTGCCTGCTGCGCCTGCAACTGCTGCTGATAATCAGCCTGGGTGCCGAGCGTATCTGCAACCTCCTTGAAGGCAGTCTGGATGCTCTTCTCATAGCTGGCCACCGCCTGCCTGGTGCTCACCTCGGCCACGTCGAGATCGGCAATGCGTTTGCCACCGTCGAAGATGGGCAGGTTGATCTGGGGGATAAACGACCAGGTTCCGGTCCCGCCATCAAACAGGCCGCTCAGCTGACTGCTGGCGGTGCCCGCCGTCGCGGTGAGCGAAATGGAGGGGAAGAAGGCAGCGCGCGCCGCGCCTATGTTGGCATTGGCCGCCTTCAGAGCGTGCTCGGCGGCCAGAATATCCGGTCGTTGTTGCAGCAAACTGGAAGGTGCACCGACTGGGATTGCCGCCAGTTGCACCTCGGCCAGGGTCGCCGGCTGGCCGTCCAATGCCGGTATCTGGCTGCCAAGCAGCAGGGCCAGACCGTTGCGGTCCTGCTTCACCTGACGCTGGTACTGGGCCAGGCTGACCCGTGCGCTCTCCAGCGCGGTACGCCCCTGTGCCAGCTCCATCTCGGATGCAGCCCCCAGGCGATACTTGTGCTCGGTCAGGCCATAGCTCTCCTGCTCGGTCGACAGGGTTGCCTCACTCAACGCCAGCAACTCCTGATCCGCCAGCAGGGTGAGATAGGCATTTGCCACCGAGGCCACCAGCGCAATCTGGGTGCTGCGCTGGGTCTCGATTTGACCAAGATACGTCTCCAGCGCCTGATCTTTCAGGCTCTGGATCCGGCCAAACAGGTCCAGCTCATAGGCGGTAATACCAATATTGGTATCGTACTGGCTGCTGATCACCCCCGGCCCCGTGCTGCTGAGATCGTCGGATCCCTGCTGGCGGGTGCCTGAGCCATTCGCCGCCAGGGTTGGCAATTGAGCCGCTCGCTGGATACGGTATCTGGCCTCATAGGCCTCGACGTTGAGAGCCGCAATGCGCAGATCCCGGTTATTCTCCAGCGCAGTGGCAATCAGTTGCTGCAGCGCAGGATCGAGGAACTGCTGTTGCCAGGAGGAGACTACCGCCTCCCCTCTCGCCTGATTGCTCTGCCAGGAGGCGCCTTGCGGCAACTCGGGTCTTTGATAGTCAGGGGCCATGGAGCAGGCCCCCAGTAGCAAGGTCACACTCAAGGCGACCAGCGTCTTAGTCATGATGGGTCTCCTTGGTAACCGCAACTCGCTCTTCCCGTGAACTGTGATTGGTGAAATAACGCATCACCAGCACGAAGAACAGCGGCACGAAGAAGATGGCCAGCACGGTCGCACTGATCATCCCACCCATCACTCCAGTACCGATGGCATTGCGGCTGCTGGCGCCTGCGCCGGAGCTGATCACCAGCGGCAATACACCGAGGATGAAGGCAAGCGAGGTCATCAGGATCGGGCGCAGACGCAGACGAGCCGCCTCCACAACGGCTTCACTCAGTCCCATTCCCTTGTCATAGAGCTCCTTGGCAAACTCGACGATAAGGATCGCGTTCTTGGCCGACAGCCCTATGGTGGTGAGCAGACCTACCTGGAAGTAGACGTCGTTTTCCAGCCCGCGGAGGGTGGCGGCCAGAATGGCGCCCAGTACCCCGAGCGGCACCACCAGCATCACCGAGAACGGAATGCTCCAGCTTTCGTACAACGCTGCCAGACAGAGGAACACCACCAGCAGAGAGATGGCGTACAAGGCCGGCGCCTGAGAACCCGCCTGCCGCTCCTGATAGGAGAGGCCGGTCCACTCGATGCCAATGCCTTCCGGCAGCTGTTTCACCATCTGCTCGATGGCCGCCATGGCGTCACCGGTACTCTTGCCGGGCGCCGCTTCACCCACTATCTCCATGGCGGAGACACCGTTATAGCGTTCCAGACGGGGCGAGCCAAAGCCCCACTCTGTGCTGGCAAACGCGGAGAAGGGCACCATCTGGCCCGCGCTGTTGCGCACATACCAGAGCTTGAGATCTTCCGGGTTCATCCGGAAGGGTGCATCCGCCTGCAAGTAAACCTTCTTGACCCGACCGCGATCGACGAAGTCGTTCACGTAGGAAGAACCCCAGGCCGCCGCCAGCGTGTTGTTGATGTCGCTGATGGAGAGCCCCTGCGCCAGCGCCTTCTCGTAGTCGATCTTGACGTCGAGCTGCGGGGTGTCTTCCATCCCGTTCGGGCGCACCCGCACCAGATTGGGATCCTGCGCCGCCATGCCGAGCAACTGGTTGCGCGCCGCCATCAGCTTGTCGTGCCCCAACCCACCGCGATCCTGCAGGAAGAAGTCAAAGCCGGTGGCCGTGCCCAGTTCGGGAATAGGGGGCAGGTTGAAGGCAAACACCTGAGCTTCCTTGATACTGAACAGGTAACCCATGGCGCGGCCGATAATGGCATTGGCGCTGCGATCCGGGCTCTTTCGCACCTTCCAGTCTTTCAGCTTGATAAATGCCATACCACTGTTTTGGCCGCTGCCGGCAAAGCTGAAGCCTGCCACCGTCAGCACTGAGTCGACGTTATCCTTCTCATTTTTCAGGAAATAGTCGCGCATGTTCGCCAACACGACCTCGGTACGCTCCTTGGTCGCACCGACCGGCAGTTGCACCATGGACATGATGACTCCCTGATCCTCTTCCGGCAGGAAGGAGGTGGGCATGCGCATAAAGAGCACGGCCAGTACGGCCAGCATGGCGGCATAGATGATGCCGTAACGTACGCCCTGCTTGATCACCTTGCGTACGCCGCTCTGGTACCGGTTGGTACCGGCATCAAAAGCACGGTTGAACCAGCCGAAGAAACCGCGCTTGGCACCGAACTCACCGTGTTTCATCGGCTTGAGCAGGGTGGCACAAAGCGCCGGGGTCAGGATCAGGGCGACCAGTACAGACAGCACCATGGCTGACACTATGGTGAGGGAGAACTGACGATAGATGGCGCCGGTCGAACCACCGAAGAAGGCCATTGGCACGAATACGGCGGAGAGCACCAGCGCAATCCCCACCAGGGCGCCGGTGATCTGGGTCATCGACTTGCGGGTCGCCTCCAGCGGGGAGAGATCCTCCTCGCTCATCAACCGCTCCACGTTTTCCACCACCACGATGGCATCGTCCACCAGCAGGCCGATGGCCAGCACCAGTCCGAACATGGTGAGCGTGTTGATGGAGAAACCAAATGCAGCCATCACCCCGAAAGTACCAAGCAGCACCACGGGCACGGCGATGGTCGGGATCAGGGTGGCACGGAAGTTCTGCAGGAAGAGATACATGACGCAGAACACCAGAAAAATCGCTTCGATCAGGGTCTGCACCACCTCCTCGATGGAGATCTTCACGAACGGTGTGGTGTCGTAGGGATAGACGATCTTCATGTTGGCCGGGAAGTAGCCCGACAGCTCATTGAGCTTGCCGCGCACCTCGTCTGCGGTATTCAGGGCATTGGCCCCGGTGGCCAGCTTGATCGCCAGCGCCGCCGTTGCCTG
This sequence comes from Aeromonas enterica, assembly GCF_054052465.1. Classification (NCBI taxonomy): domain Bacteria; kingdom Pseudomonadati; phylum Pseudomonadota; class Gammaproteobacteria; order Aeromonadales; family Aeromonadaceae; genus Aeromonas; species Aeromonas enterica. The sequence goes on from NZ_JBSTYL010000016.1 coordinate 65,554, forward strand.
ACCGTTGTAGAGCGCGGAGGCATCGTAGCTTTCGCCGGCGAGCTCGACACGGGCTACGTCCTTGAGCCGCACCTTGGAGCCATCCTGGTTCACCCGCAGCAGTATGTTGTTGAACTCCTCCGGGGTGGAGAGACGGGTCTGCCCCATGATGGTGGCGGTGAATTGCTGATCGTTCACCGCCGGGGTGCCGCCTAGCTTGCCGAAGGCCACCTGGGCGTTCTGGGCCTGAATGGCGGCCTGCACGTCTCCCGGGGTCATCTGTACCCGGTTGAGCTTGTGAGGATCCATCCAGACTCGCATGGAGTACTGGCTGCCGAACAGGGTGATGTCACCGACCCCGTCCAGTCGGCTCAGGGGCTCCTTGATGTTGGAGACCACGTAATCGGCGAGATCGTCGTTGGTCATGCTGCCATCGGTGGAGATGAAGGCGGCCACCATCAGGAAGCTGCTGGAGGTCTTCTGGACCCGGACCCCCTGTTGCTGCACCTCTTGGGGCAAGAGCGACATGGCCTGTTGCAACTTGTTCTGCACCTGCACCTGAGCGATGTCGGGATCAGTGCCCGGCTTGAAGGTGAGGGTCACCGACACATTGCCGGACGAATCGGACTGGGCAGACATGTAGAGCAGATGATCCAGCCCCGTCATATTCTGCTCGATGATCTGGGTCACCGAATCTTCCACCGTCTTGGCAGAAGCCCCCGGGTAGCTGGCGGAAATGCCGACGGCCGGCGGGGCTATGGTCGGGTACTGGGCGACCGGCAGGCCTATGATGGCCATGGCCCCGGCCATCATGATCACCAACGCGATCACCCAGGCGAAAATGGGTCTGTCTATGAAAAATCGTGCCATGAGGCGACTACTCCATCCTACTTGTTGGCCGGGGTCTGTTCAGACGGCGCGGTAGCGGTCTGTTCAGTGGGCGTCACGACGACCCCGGGTTTTACCTTTTGCAGGCCGGCGACGATAACCCGCTCACCCGTCTTGAGACCGGATTCCACCACCCAGTCACTGCCGACGATGCGGCTCAGCTGCACTTCCCGCAGCTCGACCTTGTTGTCCGCGGTCACCACCATGACGGTGGCACCGCCCTTCGGCGTGCGGGTCACGGCGGTTTGCGGCACCAATAGCCCCTCGGCCCGCTCACCTTCTTGCAGGGTGGCACGCATGAACATGCCCGGCAGCAGCAACTGGTGAGGGTTGGGGACGATCACCCGCAGTGTCACCATGCCGGTGGTCTCATCCACGGTCACGTCGGAAAACTGCAGCGAGCCCTCCTCGCTATAATGGCTGCCATCTTCCAGCTGGAAGCGCACCTTGGCGCCATTCTGCTGGCCTTGGGTCAGCTTGCCAGCAGCGACCTGGCGCTTGAGGCGCAACAGATCGGCAGTGGATTGGCGCACATCCACATACATGGGATCCAGCTGCTGGATGGAGGTGAGGCTGTCGGCCTGCTGGGCCGTCACCAGCGCCCCCTCGGTCACTGCGGATTTGCCGATGCGGCCACTGATGGGGGCCGTGATGCGGGTGTAGGCCAGATTGATGTTGGCGCTCTGCAGCGCAGCCTTGGCCGCACCGATTTCAGCCAGTTGCTGCTTCCAGGCCGCGTCGGCATCGTCATATTCCTGGCTGCTGATGGCTTTCACCTTCACCAGCTCGGCATAACGCTTGGCCTTGAGACGTGCGCTCTGCTCATTGGCCTGGGCCTTGGCCAAGTTGGCCTTGGCACTGGCCACCTCGGCCTGATAAATGGCAGGGTCGATCTGGTACAACAGCTGACCAGCCTTGACATCGCTGCCTTCGGTGAACAGACGCTTGAGAATGATGCCGCTCACCTGGGGACGCACTTCGGCGACCCGCAGCGGGGCGCTGCGGCCGGTCAGCTCTGAGGTGAGCTGCAACGGCGTGGTGTGCAGGGTAACGACATTTACGGCGGCGGGCGGCATGCCACCCGGGCCTTGCTGGGCGGTGCCCTGTTCGCCACAAGCGGTCAGCAGACCACTCGCCAGCAGCGCAAGGCCGACTGAACGTGCGAGAATATGTTTATGCATGAAGAACCTTGAGCCTCTGTCTATCAATGAATAACCACAGGGTTTATAGGACCCAGTTGGTAAAATCGTAAATATGAGGCAATATACATACATTCATAAATGTATGTAAGTGAACTTTTTTACTTTTACAAGGTACAGATGTCAATGGCCAGAAGAACCAAAGAAGAAGCGCAGCAGACTCGCTGCCACATCATGAGTACGGCCCTGAATCTGTTCTGTTCGCAAGGGCTGGCCAAGACCAGTCTGACCGATATCGCCAGGGCCGCCGATCTGACCCGTGGCGCCATTTACTGGCACTTCAAGAATAAAGAGGAGCTGTTTGTCTCTTTGTGGGAGGAGCTGTGCCAACCGCTCTCCCATCAGCTCGACGCCTGTGTCGCCGAGCAGGAGCCGGATCCCCTTGGCAAGCTGCGCAGTTTCCTCAAGGAAGTGCTGGTGAAAATCAGCACCAATCCTGCCCATCAGCAGATGTTCACCATCATGTTCAATCTCGAATCGCTGGAAGGGGAAGCCATCTCGCTGCGCGAGCACATGCGCAGCCAGTCCGCCAACTTCTTCCGGGATCTGGAGACGACCTTGGCCAATGCCGTGCGCATCGGCCAACTCCCCAGGGGGCTGGATCTGCAACGGGCCGCCACCCTGCTGCACTGCACCCTGGATGGCTATATCATCAACTGGCTGCACTTCCCGGAGCGCATCGACCTGACCCGGGAGGCCGACTTCCTGCTCGACAGCCTGTTTGCCCTGATTGCCCTGCCAAACGGCCCGGCCAATCGACCAGCCTGATAGCCTTGGGCCAGCTCAGCGCTGGCCCCTCTCTTTGCTTCCCGCACGCCATCACAGACCGGCTCCCCAGCCTGGCAGTAGCGGTTCACGGCACGACGCTTTGGTAGCCCGTCGCCAAATTTGCTAGAGTAGCGCCCCCGAAAGAAGGTGCCTGCCATGCCCATATCTCCACTGCCCGACCATGCTTCCTCCCCCAGTCAGCCATCTGCATCGCCACAGCCCAGTCATGATGCCTCCTCCAGTCTGCCATCTGCGGCGGATCCGGACACCCTGTCAGCCCGTCAGCGCTTTCTGATATTGCTGGCAAACGGGGCCCATCTGCTGGAAGCGGGCTGCGGCACGGGCGAGGATCTGCTCTTTTTCCGGCAGCACGGCCTCATGGTCACCGCCTTTGATGCCAGCCTGACCCAGGCCAGGCTCGCCTCGCGCCGCAGCGGCCAGCCGGTGCGGGTCTGCCGCCTCGAGCAGATGCACAGCGCCTTGCCCTTTGACGGTATCTGGGCCAACCGCTCACTGCCCTGCCTGGCCGAAGGAGAGCTTGCCCCCGCCCTGATGCATCTCGCCGGCCTGCTCAAACCCCGGGCGCCGCTCTACTGCTCCTTCCCTTATGACGAAGGCGATCCCAGCCACACAGTGGTGCCATCACAGGACGAACACCCGCTGCAGACCCGGCTTGATGAGGCCCGCCTGCAAGAACTGATCGCCCCCCTGCCATTTGGCCTGCATCAGAGCTGGTGCAGCGAGGATGCCATGCACGGCCGCTGGCTGCATGTCCTGCTGATCCGCCTCCCCGAGCTCGCCCCTACCATGCATCAATATCGCCGCCGTCGCTTCAAGGGGCCCATTCCCCGCGATTCATCATCCGGCTAACAATATTTAACTCTGAATTAACCAGGCGAAGGCAGACAAGATGCGGTAGTTGTGTTAAAAAGCGGCATTAAAATCAAAATTAAATAACAAATCAGACACTAACACCTGGATTTACTTATGAAACTTGTCCTCAAACTGGTTGCCGGCATCCTGGCCGGTCTCTTGCTCGGTCTCTACGCCCCCGAATGGGTCGCACGCGTGCTGTTTACGGCCAAGACAGTCATAGGTCAGCTGATCACCTTCACCATTCCGCTCATCATCCTGTTCTTCATCATGAGCGGCATCGCCAGCCTGCCGAAGAACTCCGGCAAACTGCTGGGCAAAACGGTCGCCCTCTCCTACTGCTCCACCATACTGGCGGGATTGTTTGCCTTCACCGTGGCTGGCCACCTGATCCCGCAGCTGACCAGCGCCGCCGAGCCCACGGCGGCGGCCGCCATCAAGCTCAGCTCCTACGTCAACCTGGAGATACCGCCGCTGTTCGGGGTGATGTCAGCCCTGGCCGCCGCCTTCGTGTTCGGCATCGGCATCAGCGCCACCCAGGCCACCGATCTGCGCCGGGTCGCGGATCAGGGCCGCGACATCATCGACCGCCTGCTTGCCCGCGTGATCATCCCGCTGCTGCCCTTCTACATCGCCGGCGTCTTCGTCGAGATGACGGTCGAGGGCACCGTCTTCGCCACCCTGAAAACCTTCGGCGTGGTACTGGTGATGGCCATCGTCATGCACTGGTTCTGGCTCTCGGTGCTGTTCGTCGGCACGGGGCTGGCGCTGGGGCGCTCACCCGCCATGCTCATCAAGAATATGCTGCCCGCCTATTTCACCGCTCTCGGCACCATGTCCAGCGCCGCCACCATCCCGGTCGCCCTGCAGGCCAGCAAGAACAACGGCGTGAGCGACGGCATCGCCAACTTCACCGTACCGCTGTGCGCCACCATTCACCTGTGCGGCTCCACCATCACGCTGGTGACCTGCGCCACCGCCGTCATGTTCCTCTCCGAGCACCTGGCCATTCCCGGCTATGGCACCATGCTGCCCTTCATCATGATGCTGGGGGTGATCATGATAGCCGCACCGGGCGCACCGGGTGGCGGCGTCATGTCCGCACTGGGTCTGCTCACCTCCATGCTGGGGTTCGGTGAGGCTTCCATCGCTCTGATGATCGCTCTCTACCTGGCGCAGGACAGCTTCGGCACCGCCTGCAACGTTACAGGTGACGGCGTCATCGCCCTGTGGGCCGATCGCTTCGCCCAGAGCGGCGAGCCAGCGATCAGCGCCGAGCAGGACGCCGCCTGAATAGAGCAAGCCCATAAAAAACGGGAGCCATCGGCTCCCGTTTTTTATGGCTGGCATTTGAAGTCAACCGCGCCGGCGGATCACCCCTTCCTGCGCCGTGCTCGCCACCAGCACCCCATCACGGGTGAAGAACTGGCCGCGCACCAGACCGCGACCTGCGCTGGCGCTCGGGCTGTCCACCACATAGAGCAGCCAGTCATCCAGCCGGAAGTCCCGGTGGAACCACATAGAGTGATCGATGGTGGCCACCTGCATGTCCGGCTCCCAGTACGACACGCCATGGGGCTGCAGGGCGGTGAACAGGAAGTGGAAGTCGGAGGCATAGGCCAGCAGGTATTTGTGCACCCGCTGATCGTCCGGCATCTGACCATTGGCCTTGAACCAGACGTGGCGCAGCGGTTCGTGCACGTCGGGGCGGATCGGATCGACCAGGGTCACCGGGCGAATTTCGATCGGCTTCTCACACATGATCTTGTCGCGCAGGGCAGGCGGGATCTGCTGCTCGTAGGGGCGCACCAGCTCCAGCTCGCTCTTGAGCTGCTCGGGCGGGGTGATCCCCGCAGGCATGGCAATCTGGTGCTCGAACCCCTCGGCCTCAACCTGAAAGGAGGCGTTGAGATAGAAGATGGGCTTGCCGCCCTGAATGGCCTTGACCCGACGGGTGGAGACGGTCTGACCGTCGCGGATGTTCTCCACGTCGTAGATGATGGGACGATTGGCATCACCGGGGCGCAGGAAGTAGGAGTGAAAACTGTGCACCTGACGATCGGCGGCCACCGTCTGTTTGGCGGCTGACAAGGCCTGCCCCATTACCTGTCCGCCAAACACGGCCCGCAGACCGAGATCCTGGCTCTGGCCCCGAAACAGGCCCTCCTCGATTTTCTCGAGCGCCAGCAGTGCCAGCAGCTCATCAAGTACCTTGCTCATTCTTATCTCCTGTATCAGTGCCGCAAAGGCTAACAAGCTCGCCCTGACAGAGCAACCTTGCCCCTCCCCCGCAGCGGATCCGCCAGGCGGTTTAATTCAGCAAGGGAGGGATTGGAATAAGTGGAAGAGCAACCCTAGCCGGCCCCTATTTTACTTCTTCTGTACACTCGATGAAGTGAATATGACACCCATCAATGTCTTCTAGCGGATCTCATCCCCCCTCCTGGACAAGCAGATAAAAAAGGCGCCAAGGCGCCTTTTTTATTCCAGAGTGCGGCATCAGACCGAGTCTGTGTCCCCTCGCTTGCGGTTGGTATTGGGCCGGCCGCCGGTCACCACATCGGCACGCCCCTCCTCCTTGGCCTTCTCGGCCCGCTTCTTGCGCATCTCTTTCGGATCGGCGATGAGCGGGCGGTAGATCTCGATGCGATCCCCATCCTGCAATCGTTCGCTTCCCTTGACCGGCCGGCTGTAGATGCCGAACTTGTTGACCGACAGATCGATTTCCGGGTGCTTCTGCACTATGCCGGACTGCTCGATGGCGGCCAGCACGCTGGTGGCGGGATCAACTCGGATGCGCAGCACGGTCTGGCGCTCGGGCAGGGCATACACCACTTCGATATTGAGCAGATCAGACACCGTACACCACCTTGGCGCGGTTGGAGAAGGCGAGCACCATGGAGCCCACCAGATCACGGAAAATCTGGCCAAACGCCAGCTCGATCAGCTTGGAGGTGAACTCAAAATCGAGGTCGAATTCGACCTTGCAGGCATCCACATCCAGTGGTGTAAAGGTCCACCAGCCTGCCAGCTTGCTGAAGGGGCCTTCCACCAGCTCCATCTTGATCTGCCGGTTGGCATCGAGCAGATTGCGGGTGGTAAACGTCTTGGCAATCCCCGCCTTGGCCACATCGACCGAGGCAGTCATATAGTCATCGCCTGTCTCGTGGACACGGCTGCCGACACAACCGGGCAGAAACTCCGGGTAAGCGTGAACATCATTGACCAGCCTGAACATTTGTTCTGCACTGAACATCACCAGGGCACTGCGAGTAATACGGGGCATGGGCTTTCCTCATCCAATCGGGCCGATTTTATCACCTTGTCAGCCAAGATCATCCCCAAAACCGCTCACAAAGCCGCCACTCGAGCAGTTGCGCGTTTTACAGCCGCCGCCACCCACGTATAATGCGCCTTCCTAATCATTGCCAAAGGCGCCCGTCATGAGCAAAAAGAACAGTAAAAACAAAGCCGGGTCCAGCACCATTGCACTCAACAGAACCGCCCGTCACGAGTACTTCATCGAAGAGCGCGTGGAAGCCGGTCTGTCCCTGCAAGGGTGGGAAGTCAAATCCCTGCGGGCGGGCAAGGCCAACATCAGCGAAGCCTATGTCATCTTCTTGCAGGGCGAGGCCTTCCTGTTCGGCTCCACCTTCCTGCCACTGAACGCAGCCTCCAGCCACGTGGTGTGTGATCCGACCCGCACCCGCAAGCTCCTGCTGAGCCGCCGTGAACTCGACAAGCTGGAGAGCCTAACCGCCCGTCAGGGTTACACCATAGTGCCGCTGGCGCTCTACTGGAAAGAGTGCTGGGTCAAAGTCGAAATCGGCCTGGTCAAAGGCAAGAAAGAGCACGACAAGCGGGAAGACACCAAGGCCCGCGAATGGGATCGGGAGAAAGCCCGCATCATGAAGAACAAGCATCGCGGCTGATTGTGCACCGCATGCAACCGTGCGGCGTCCAATAAACCAGCAATCGACCGGCCAAGGCCGGTTGATTGCTATCAACACCTTGCCATGACAGGATTTTTGCGTACAATCGGTTTTGACAACTTGGGGCTGATTCTGGATTCGACAAGATTCACGAAACCCAAGGTGCATGCCGAGGTGCGGTAGGCCTCGTTAACAAACCGCAAAAAAATAGTCGCAAACGACGAAAACTACGCACTCGCAGCTTAATAACCTGCGCTGAGCCCTTCTACCCTAGCTTGCCTGTGTCCTAGGGAATCGGAAGGTCATCCTTCACAGGATCGTGTGGAAGTCCTGCTCGGGGCGGAAGCATTAAAACCAATCGAGCTAGTCAATTCGTGGCGTGTCTCTCCGCAGCGGGTTGGCGAATGTAAAGAGTGACTAAGCATGTAGTACCGAGGATGTAGTAATTTTGGACGGGGGTTCAAATCCCCCCAGCTCCACCAAACAATGTTCCGGCCGGGAACGAAGAAGTACAGAAACCCGCACAGCGTAAGGCTTTGCGGGTTTTTTGTTGTCCGTAGAAATCCGGGGAAGTCGATTTAATCCAGCTCTCAAGGTAACATCTGTGGTAACACTCCCCTGGTAACACCGTTTTTGGTGTTACGTTCGACAGGTAACACCATGAGCAACGACAAACTGAGTGATTCAAAGGTAAGAACTGCAAAGCCCGGGGTACCACCAAAGGCCAAGGCGGGTGAGCCTCTAGTCAAAGAGTACAATTTGGCAGACGGGGATGGGCTTTACCTGAGAGTAAAGCTGAATGGTTCTAAATTGTGGCTGCTCAACTACTACCGGCCAAGTGACAAGAAGCGTTCAAACATTAGTTTCGGTGCTTACCCTGATGTATCGCTATCGGCAGCTCGAGAGCGGCGTCGAGAAGCTCGCGCCCTGCTGGCCCAAGGCATTGATCCCAAGCTCCACAAAGAAGAACAGGCCGCCATGGTCAAAGCCATGGAAGAAGCCAGCACCAACACCTTTGAACACATGGCATCTAAGTGGCTGGATCTCAAACGCCATGATGTAACTGAAGCCTATGCCGCGGATTCGTGGCGCTCTCTTGAGCTGTATGTGTTGCCCTTCATCGGTTCTATGCCCATCGACCAGATTCGTGCTCCCAAAGTCATCGAGATGCTGCGCCCTCTGGAGGCAGATGGCAAACATGAGACTGTACGCCGCCTTTGTCAGCGGATTAACGAAATCCTCGACTATAGCGTTAACCACGGCCTGCTCGATGCCAATCCCTGCTCAGCGATACGCAAGGTTTTCAAGAAGCCAGCCAAAAAGCACATGCCGACCCTCAAACCGGACGAGTTACCGCTTTTGATGGCTGACATTGCCAATGGTCGGTTAGACCCGACCACGCGCTGCCAAATTGAATGGAGCCTGCATACCTTGGTGCGCCCGGGCGAATCAGCCGGTACCCGTTGGGATGAGATCGACCTTGACGCCAAAGTCTGGAATATCCCTGCTGAGCGGATGAAGATGGATCGTCCCCACCGGGTTCCGCTGACCCCGCAAGCTCTCTCTCTGCTGGAGCGCATGAAGCCGATCAGCGGCCACCGTCCTTTTGTGTTCCCTGGCCGCCGCGATCCGCTTGGTCACATCAGCGACCAAAGTGCCAATGCGGCCTTAAAACGGCTTGGTTATGGCGGGCGACTAGTGGCTCATGGTTTGCGCTCGCTGGGGAGTACCACGCTCAACGAACAGGGCTTCAACCCTGACGCCATTGAGGCCGCACTATCCCACACCGATGAGAACGAAATCCGTCGCGCCTACAACCGCTCTGACTACTTTGAGCAGCGGGTGATCATGATGGGCTGGTGGAGTGACCACATAGAGAACGCCAGCCAAGGAAGCCTGTCTCTGGCAAGCGGCACTAAGGCGCTCAAGCTGGTCAACGAATAAACCGAATCCCACCGGGTCTATCTCGACGGAGAGAAAAGCGGGAAAGCCTTGCCCGTCTGACTCGGCCCTCCACTCAAGCTGATAGTGTGAGATCTGCGCATGACGAGAAGAACAGCAAAACTCCAACCCTTACCGAAAAGGTTTAATCTGTCAGATTATGAACTATCCAATCATGAAACTAATCGCTCACTGATTGCTAATTTATTGTTCAAAATCTCATTCCTACGCGATGACATTGCAGCGGCTAACATATCCTCCGATATGAGCTCTCCGATGACTATTCAGGCTAGTAACCCGCTCGGATTTATCCATTCATTCCCACTGACAGTGACGAATCCAAAAAATGGAGTGGATCATTTAATCACCCCCCATATATGCCCATTGGAGTTGTTCGATCTCCAAAACAGGCGCAGCCCCCCTAACCTGATAGAAATCGGGGTAAACCTCGGTGAGGCAACGGATGATGAACTAGTGAACGAATTCAGGCGGTTAATTCCTCTCTGGCGACAACAGTCGGCACAGCCAGAACCAACCAAAAACGAGACAGGCAAAGTAGGGCCAAGCACCATCAGACGTATTATTGAGTACAAGGTGCTCCCCATGATCGACCTTATGGTGTGGGCCCAAATCAACGGATTTAAATACAGTGCCGAACAGCTGTCCCGTGTGCTTTTTACGGAAGAATTGGTTACGGCCAAGCAAATGGCAGAGACCCGGATCCCCTTTACGCTTGGTTTTGCCAATTCAGACTATCAGGACATGCTGCGCTTATGGCTAGACCAGACGGGGGCGGATGGTAGGCAAAATGGTGATCGGCTAGTGCGCGATGAATGCCTGAGCCTCACATAACAACCCGGCAATAACGCTGGACGTTTCATGTGCTTTGACCTAAACGACGAAAATTTTCCTGAAAAATTTTCGTCGATAAATCTTTTATATAAACCCCGGATGCCAAGAAATATGAAAAAACCATAATCGTCCTCGTTGGCCTAACGTGAGCCAAGATGACGAATATGGAGTACCACATGGAAAACAAGACCAACCCCTCCCTGCGCTTTATTCGTATGCGTGAAGCAACCCAAAAGACGGGTATGAGCAAAAGCTCGATCTACGATCTGATGGCCCAGGGCCTGTTCCCGAAGACCGTCCACCTTGGCGGTGGCCGCTCAGTGGCCTTTGTCGAAGCTGAGATTGACGCCTGGATGGCGGAGCGTATTGCCGCTCGCAATGTAGCGGCATAGGGGGCAGCGATGAACAAAAAAGAAAAGGTCGCATCGCAGAACGGCACGACCCACACCAAGCAAGGGGATACTACTACCCAGTCTATCGGCATCGCTACCAAGCTGGAACTGGTAGCTCTCCACTTGCTCGAGAATGGCACTCAGGGTATCAGCGCCCTTTCTGCTTTTGCCAAGTTGCATGACCTCAACCCGCGCAACTCGATCAGCGACCTGCGCAAGCACCACAACATCACCATCTCGGACGAATTCTTCAGCCACCAACACGCTGGTGGCGATGTGGTCCACTTCAAACGTTACTGGCTGCAAGACCGCGACGAGGCCAGCAAGGTGGTTGAGCTGATCAACGTCAAGTGCCAACAGCGTGGCACGATGCCCTTGAGTGAGAAACAGATCGTCCGTTACCTGAATCTCTTCCCCATCAAGTCCAGCCACCAGCCCGCCGCCTAGCCGAGGTTTAAACATGATCATTGCAAACGATGGGCACACCGCCCAGGGCGAAGCCTTGCCCAAAAACAGCCACCTCCTGGCCGAGTCGCGGCGCCCACAGCAAGCACAGTTCGACCTGTTGGCGTTTCATCACGTCCATACCAAACTGGCAGGTCTCGCCGAACCCATCAGCCGCCACACCTTCGCCTTGCTCTATGTGCTGCAAGGGGGCCCCGCAGCTTGTGCGATGGCGGTTGCCCCTATCGCAATCGAGTGTAAGGCGGTTGAGCTGGCCCCACTGAACGAGGCCAAATAAGCCATGGCCCAAGTAAAAGGTATTGTTTCGGATGTGGTCACCGCAGCCGGTGGCCGCTGGCCCGAACTGCTGGCGGCTGTCGGTATCGACACCCCGCGCCTTGGCAAGCATGGCCCTTGCCCTGTCTGTTGTGATGGCAAGGACAGGTTTCGGCTCGATGATAAGGAGGGGCGCGGTACCTTCATCTGCAACCAGTGTGGGGCAGGTGACGGGCTGGATCTGGTTTGCAAGGTGATGGGCAAGACCCCCAAGGAGGCCGCCGAACTGGTTGCCCCTTTGGTGGGCCTGTCTGCCGGTGGGCTGGATCCGGCTGAACGTGAGCGCATTCGTCAGCAGCAGCAAGCCAAGGCAGAGCAGGCGCGCAAGCGGGGCGAGCAACAGCGTGAGCAAGCTGCCCGCCGTGCTGCTGCCATTCTCCGCGACTGTGAGCAGGGGGAGTCCCTTTACCTGACGAGCAAGGGCTTTGCCGAACGCCTGAATGCGGTGAATTGCGCCCCGATCCGTGTGGGCGACAAGAACTACCCGGCCGGTAGCGTGGTGATCCCGTTGACCAATGAGGCGGGCGAACTGGTGAATGTACAGCTGATCGGCCATGACGGCTGCAAGCGTTATCTGGCAGGCGGGCAAAAGGCCGGGGCCTTCCACCGTATCGAGGGCGGGGAGTTGATTGCCATTGTCGAGGGTTATGCCACCGGTCTGTCGGTTTACTTGGCCACCGGGGCGACGGTCTATTGTGCGATGGATTGCGGCAACTTGGCTGTAGTGGCCGCCATTGCTCGCCGCCAGCATCCTGAGGCCAGGATCCTGCTGTGTGGCGACAATGACGCCCACACCAAGGGCAACCCCGGCAAGGCCAAGGCCGAGCAAGCCGCCGCTGCCGTAGGCGGGCTGGTAGCCCTGCCACCGGTTGCAGGTGATTGGAACGACTACCACCAAACCCACGGGCTGAACGCAACCAAGGAGGCCATCATGAGCGCCAGACCGAGCACTGCCAGCCCCCAAGCCAAAGACGCCAACCAGAAGGAAGGGGCGCCTTGCCAAGCCGATGTTGTGCCGCTTCACCCGGTGCGCGATGACGATACAGAGGACGGGAAAGACCTGCCGGCAGGGTTTGAGATCCGGGGGGATCGCCTCTGTGTGTGGGAAAAGGTCGGGCGGGGAAACGATGCCCAGCAAGAACTGGTACCCATATCCAGCCCGATCCGGGTGCTGGCTGAAACCAGTGATGAGCATGGCCGTGGCTACGGCCGCCTGCTGGAGTGGCAAGATAGCGTGGGAAGAACACGCCAATGGGCGATGCCTGTTCGCTCCCTGGTCCCGCGCAACGGTGAAGAGGTCTTCACTGCCCTGCTGGATGCGGGCTTGCCGTTTATTGAGTTGGGCCGCAAACGTAAACTCGCCGAGTACCTTATGGCTTGCCAGCCCGATAAGCGGATCACCTGTGTGGAACGTACCGGCTGGCATGGTAATGCCTATGTGCTGCCAAAAGGTACGATAGGGTCAGAAGCGGAGGGGGTGATATTGCAGACGGCGGGCTATGCGGCTAACGATTTTACCGAGTGTGGCACATTGGCCGAATGGCAACAGGGTGTGGCGGCGCTGGCCGTGGGTAACTCCCGCCTGTGCTTTGCGCTGTCGCTCGCCTTTGCGGCCCCACTGCTGACTCTGGTAGGCATGGAGGGCGGTGGGTTCCACCTCAAGGGGGAGAGTACCGACGGCAAGACCACCATCATGAAGGCCGCTGCCAGCGTCTACGGAAACCCAGATCGCTATTACAAAACATGGCGGGCAACGGGCAACGGTATCGAGGGGATGGCCAGTCGCCGCAATGATGCCTTGCTCTGTCTGGATGAGATCGGCGAATTGGGGGGTGAGGAAGCGGGTAAAACCGCCTACATGCTGGCAAACGGCCAGGGCAAGATCCGCAGTAAACAGGATGGCGAACTGAGGGAGGGCAAGACGTGGCGGTTGTTGTTCCTGTCTACCGGTGAGTTGTCACTGGAAGATCACGCATCCGAGTCAGGTAAAAAAGTTCAGGCGGGGATGGAGGTGCGCACCATCCAGATCCCGAGCGACACCGGGCAGCATGGCGCATTTGAGCGGTTGCATGGTATGGCGGATGGTCGCAGCTTCGCCGATACGCTCAAGGCCCGCGCCGACAGCCAGCACGGCAGCGCCTTTCACGCTTTTGTGAAGGGGCTAACTACCGATATGGAGCAATACCGTGAGCACCTGCGGGGCGAGATCAAGCGTCTTGCCGTTGAGTTAACCCCGCATGGCGCAGGCAATCAGGTAGGCCGCGCCATCAACCGGTTCGCGCTGGTGGCCGCTGCGGGTGAACTGGCAACCCGGTTGGGGGTCACAGGCTGGCCGGAAGGTGAGGCGACCAAAGCGGTTCGCATCTGCCTCAAGGCTTGGTTGACAGAGCGGGGGCACCTGGGCAACAAGGAGGATGCCGCGACCCTGGGGCTGGTGCGCGGGTTCGTCACTGCCTACCAATACTCCCGTTTTGCTGATTGGCATGATGAAAAACACCGCCCGGCCAACGCAGTGGGCTTTCGCAAAGTAGATGCAGACGGCGTGAGCTTCTTGGTCACGTCCACTGGCTGGGCCGAGATCACCAAGGGACGCGATCCGAAGCGAGCTGCGCACCTGTGTCTTGACGCGGGTTATCTGCTCGGCGGCAAAGACAAGAAGCGGTTGCAGCGACAAGCCCGATTGCCCGGCATGGGTACACCGGTATGGGTCTATGTGCTGACCGAGCGTGTATTGGCCGATGAGGGGGACGGCCAGGAGGACGAATAACGCCAGCCAGAAGGAACCAAGGGGTCGCCGAGTGTGGCCCTTTGCTTTTCCACCTTGAGCGCATGAAGAACAAGACAATAATAATGGTGGCTACAGTGGTTACACGACTACGAAACACCTCTGTAAGCCTTATAAATCAAGGAATGGCGCTGTAACCAGCCGTTTCATTTTTAGTGGTTACAAGGTGGTTACAATGGTTACACCCTGCCTTGTAACCACTTTCATGCTCCTGTAACCACTCGGTTCTTTAGACAATGGTTACAACAGAATCCAGTAATGGCGTGGCTTTGCGGGTGATGTAACCATGTAACCATGTAACCATGTAACCACGGTAACCTCCGTTTTTTGCATATATAGAGCGGAAACCCTTTATTCTTGATGGCGAGCACCAAGGCAAACCAGAACGGTTCTTGGATAACCTTATAGGTCCTACTCATCGCATAATGTGTGACATGTCGTATGAGCTCATCTCATGCCACATCCTTTTTGAGTCCAAAAGCAACCAAATCCAGCCGATTTTATGAGATGATCCCGGGCAACCTGGGTGTCTCCACCCGTCAGGTCTTCGCCATCAAGGCGCTGGACTCCGATTATTTTTCAGAAGAATAAGAGAATACAGATACATGGCCACCGCCCCGAAAAAATCCACCGCCAAGAAAGCCGGCAAAGGCTTTGAAGAGACCCTCTGGGATACCGCCAACCAGCTGCGTGGCAGCGTGGAATCCTCCGAATACAAGCACGTGGTGCTAAGCCTCGTGTTCCTCAAATTTATCAGCGACAAGTTTGAGGCCAAGCGCAAACAGCTGATCGCCAGCGGCCAGGAAGCCTTTGTCGAGATGGATGTCTTCTATCAGCAAGACAACGTCTTCTTCCTGCCCGAAGAGGCGCGCTGGGGCTATGTAAAAGCCCGCGCCAAGCAAGATGACTTGGCGGTGCTGATCGACACGGCGCTGGCCACCATCGAGAAGCGCAACCCGGCGCTGGCTGGCGCCTTGCCCGATAACTATTTCTCCCGTCTGGGGCTGGAGGCGACTCGCCTCTCGTCGCTGATCGACACCATCGAGAATATCGACACCCTGGCCAACGAGTGCCATCTCACCGAAGAGGATCTGGTGGGCCGGGTCTATGAGTACTTCCTCGGCCGTTTTGCCGCCACCGAGGGCAAGGGCGGCGGCGAGTTCTATACCCCAAAATCCGTGGTCACCCTGCTGGCCGAGATGCTCGAGCCCTATCAGGGCAAGATCTACGACCCCTGCTGCGGCTCGGGCGGCATGTTTGTGCAGTCCCTCAAGTTTGTCGAGAGCCATCAGGGCAAGAGCAAGGATATCGCCATCTACGGGCAGGAGCTCACCGCCACCACCTACAAGCTGGCCAAGATGAACTTGGCCATCCGGGGTCTGATCGGCAATCTGGGTGAACGTGCCGCCGACACCTTCTTTTACGACCAGCACCCGGACCTCAAGGCCGACTACATCATGGCCAACCCGCCGTTCAACTTGAAAGAGTGGCGCGGCGAGGCGGAGCTCACCGACGATCCGCGCTTTGATGGATTTCGCACTCCGCCCACTGGCAATGCCAACTACGGCTGGATCCTCCATATGCTTGCCAAGCTGTCGGAAGATGGCACCGCCGGCTTTGTGCTGGCTAACGGCTCCATGAGCTCCAACACCAGCGGCGAAGGGGAGATCCGCCAAAAGCTGATTGAAGATGACCGCATCGAATGCATGATCGCCCTGCCGGGCCAGCTCTTCTTCACCACACAGATCCCGGTCTGCCTCTGGTTTATGAGCAAGAACAAGGGGGCCAGCATCAAGCACGGCTATCGGGATCGCCGGGGCGAGACCCTGTTTATCGATGCCCGCGAGCTGGGCACCATGGTGAGTCGCACCAACAAGGAGCTGACCGCCGCCGATATCGCCCGCATCAGCGACACCTTCCACGCCTGGCGCAGCAGCGACGACGAGCTGGCCCGCCGCATCAAGGCGCAGGCGATCAGCATCGAACGCTATGAAGATCAGGCCGGCTTTTGCAAGGTGGCGACCTTGGCCGATATTGCCGCTAACGACTATGTTCTGACCCCTGGCCGCTATGTGGGTGCCGCCGAAGTGGAAGATGATGGCATCGCCTTTGAGACCAAGATGACCGAGCTAACCCAAACACTCTATCGCCAGTTGGACGAGGCGGCAGAGCTGGATCTGGCGATCCGTGCCAATATGGAGGCGCTTGGTTATGGGGCATAACTGGAAAACCACGAAACTCCTAGATCACTACGATATTCGCTCAGGCCTATCCAAACCCGCAAAAGATTTTGGTTCTGGCTATCCCTTTTTGACGTTTAAAGATGTCTTCTATAACTATTTCACCCCAGACATACTGGGTGATTTAGTTCAATCTAATGATAAAGAGCGAGCAAGTAGTTCAGTCAAACGCGGCGATGTATTTCTAACCAGAACTAGTGAAACAATGCATGAGCTCGGCATGAGCTGTGTAGCTCTTCAAGATTATGAAAATTCAACTTTTAATGGTTTTTGCAAGCGCTTGCGCCCACATAAGGAAAGTGAGTTAGTCCCTGAATATGTTGGGTATTATTTGCGCAGCCCGAAGTTTAGGCAATCAATGCTTGCGTTTTCAACAATGTCCACGCGAGCTAGTCTTAATAATGAAATGATCGGTCGCCTTGAGATATCTTATCCATCAAAAAATGAACAACTCAAGATTGCCAAAATACTAAAAACACTGGATGACAAAGTCGCCCTCAACCGCCAAATCAACCAAACCTTGGAACAGATGGCGCAGGCGCTGTTTAAGTCGTGGTTTGTGGACTTCGATCTCGTGATGGATAATGCGCTGGAAGCAGGCTTTTTTGAGCAGGAGCGGGACCTCTCCGATGAGCTGCTGCGCCGCGCAGAGGCACGCAAGGGCGTGCGTGCACGAAAGGACTTTAAGCCCTTACCTGCGGCCACACGCCAACTCTTCCCTGCCGCCTTTGAACCGTGCGATGAGCCCTCTTTAGGTCTCGGCGGCTGGGTACCGAAGGGGTGGAATATCAACAAAATTGAGAACCTGATGGAGCTTGTTTACGGCAAAGCGTTGAAGTCGACAGATCGAATTGATGGTCCCGTGCCCGTCTATGGTTCTGGTGGCATAACTGGATATCACAATGAGTCGCTGGTTGATGGGCCATCAATAATCGTCGGCCGCAAAGGGACTGTAGGTAGCCTTTATTGGGAGGACAGACCATTCTTTCCTATAGATACAGTGTTCTATGTACGATCCGAGAAGCCACTCACCTATTGTTTTTATCTATTACAAACATTAGGTCTTGCTGATATGAACACTGATGCGGCTGTACCAGGGTTAAATCGAAATAATGCCTATAGATTACAGGTAACAACTCCTGATGAGGATTTGTTAGATGCCTTCGACACCCTTACTACCACATTAAGAAAAAGGATTTTTGCAAATGCAGAGCAATCGACAACCCTGATCAATCTACGCGATGGCCTACTGCCAAAACTCATTTCAGGTGAGTTGAGCCTTGATAAGATGGAGTCTGTTCTGTAATGCAGATAAAACACAGGAAGCCTCATAATAGACTAAAAATGTGGCCTAGCTTTGATGTTATGCGTGATGATATTGATGGCATCATACCAGTAACTAAAGTAAAGCACTGGCAGCACCTACAAGAAGTCTTTAGTAATGACCCTATATTTAAGACTCATGATGAATGGTTGTTTAGGGGGCAGCGTCGTTCTGACTGGGGATTAACACCTAGTCTCGCACGATTGTCGAATAATGCAACCATAGACCCAGACTTGGCGGAGCGACAGCTTTATCAGTTCAAATATTCTATAAGGGGGCGTGTTAAATCAATTTCAACAATAGATGATTTAGACGTGTGGGCAATTGGGCAGCATTTTGGATTAATGACGCCGTTGCTCGACTGGAGTCGTTCGCCATATGTAGCTATGTTCTTCGCTGTTGAAATGAGAGATCCTGTCAATGAAACTCCCAAAAACTACAGTCGTGCAATTTTTGCTCTGAATAAAACTAGGTTAAGTAAGCTTAATATTGATATATTTGTTGATACATTGAGTTCTGAGCATGCTCGATTAATAAGTCAAAATGGCTTGTTTACTGTATCCCCTTTAGGAGAGTCAAAAACTCTTGAGACACTGATTATCAATGAACTAGCCGAAAGGGATGTTGATGTTGACGACCCTGAGACGCTGAGGAAATATGTTTTCAAGGTTCATATTCCTATGGAAAATGATCACGATCGACTTAACAGTTTCCAATCGCTAAGGAAAATGAATATTCATCATTCTAGTTTGTACCCAGACTTAATTGGTTCATCATCACATTGCAACGAATTAATTAAGGAAGAGTACATGTCAAAAATTATGGATGAGTATTGTTGAGTCGGTAGCTTTAATATGTCGAATGTGTTTACAGAAACAAAGCTTGAACAGGCCATAATCGCCCTGCTAGGGGAACACCACGATCAGAGGGGCAAGCCCTGCTACCCCCACTTCCTTGGTAGCAGTTTGCCACGCAAAGATAAGAGCGAGGTACTGCTCACTGGCGATCTATACACCTATCTGGCCGCTCGTTATCGGGATGAAGGGATTACGGAGTGGGAGATCGCCGACATCGTGCGCAAGCTCGAAACTCTGCCGGCGAGCGACCTTTACCAGAGCAACAAGACCTTCTGCCATTGGCTCGGCAACGGCTTTTTGTTAAAGCGGGAAGACCGCACCCAAAAAGATCTCTATATCGAGCTGTTCGACAGCCGCACCCTGCCAGCTCAACTGGCCGCGCTGTTTACCAATGCAGATCAGCATGCCAGCAATAGCACAGCACGGATGGCCGGTGAAGCAGAGCTGCACGATCTTAGCGACTGCAACCGCTTGCGGCTGGTCAATCAGCTGGAGATAGAAGGGCAAACCAAGGATGGCGGGGTACAACTGCGCATCCCGGATGCCATCTTGTACCTTAACGGCCTGCCAGTGGTGGTATTCGAGTTTAAATCGGCGGTGCGAGAAGAGGCGGCCACCCTCCATGATGCCTGGCGCCAGCTTTGTGTGCGCTACAAACGCGATATCCCCAAGCTCTTTGTCTACAACGCGCTTTGCATCATCAGCGACGGGGTGAACAACAAGCTCGGCAACCTGTTCGCCCCCTACGAGTTTTACTACGCCTGGCGCAAGGTGAGCGGCTGCGAGTCCACCGAAAAGGAGAACGAGGCCCAGGGGATCAAGGGGCTCTACACCCTGGTGCTGGGGCTGTTTCACCCGCTGCGCCTGCTCGATGTGCTGAAGAACTTCGTCTTCTTCCCCGACAACGCCAAACATGAGGTGAAGATCTGCTGCCGCTATCCCCAGTACTACGCGGCGCGCAAGCTCTACTACAACATCAAAAAAGAGCGTAAGCAGCTGGTGAGCCGCCCTGATAGCACCGGGGTGATGGTGGTAGAAAATCACGGCGGTAGCGGTAAGGGCGGCACCTACTTTGGTGCCACCGGCTGCGGCAAGAGCTACACCATGCAGTTTTTGGCGCGCTTGCTGATGAAGAGCGTCGATTTCGAGAGCCCGACCATCGTGCTCATCACAGATCGCACCGATCTCGACGAGCAGCTCGCCAAGCAGTTTTGCAGCGCCACCGCCTTTATCGGCGATGCGGTGATTGAGCCGGTCTCCAGCCGCCAGGATCTGCGTGACAAGCTGGCCGGCCGCGCCAGTGGCGGGGTGTTTCTCACCACCATTCACAAGTTCACCGAAGATATCCAGCAGCTCTCGGAGCGTAGCAACATCATCTGTATCTCGGATGAGGCACACCGCAGCCAGGTCAATCTGGATCAGAAGCTGGTGATGGATCTTGAACGCGGCACCATCAAGAAGACATACGGCTTTGCCAAGTACCTGCACGATTCGCTGCCCAACGCCACCTATGTGGGCTTTACCGGCACGCCGATCGACGCCACACTGGATGTGTTTGGCCCGGCCATCGACAGCTACACCATGAGCGAGGCGGTCAACGACGAGATCACCGTGCGCATCGTCTACGAGGGGCGCGCTGCCAGGGTGCTGCTCGATAACGGCAAGCTGGATGAGATAGAGAAGTACTACCAGGCGTGCGAGGCGCAAGGGGCGAGCGAATACCAGATTGAAGAGAGCAAGAAAGCCAGCGCCAATATGAACGCAATCCTGGGCGACCCGGACAGGCTAGCCGAGCTTGCTAAAGACTTTGTCGCCCATTACGAAGATCGGGTGAGTGAGGGCGCAAGCGTCAAGGGTAAGGCGATGTTTGTCTGTGCCAGCCGCGAGATTGCCTATGACTTCTATTGCTGCATCAAGGCGCTTCGCCCCGAGTGGTTTGAAGCCAAGCAAGCCATCGACGGGGTAGCTCTCAGTGAAAAGGATAAAAAGGAGCTGATGGCACTGCCGATGGTCAATCTGGTGATGACCCGCGGCAAGGATGACGAGCAGGAGATGTATGACCTGCTGGGCAACAAGGAGTACCGCAAGGAGCTCGACAAGCAGTTCAAGAATCCCAAATCCAACTTCAAGATTGCCATCGTGGTGGACATGTGGCTGACCGGCTTCGATGTGCCCGAGCTCGACACCATTTACATCGACAAGCCGCTGCAAAAGCACAACCTGATCCAGACCATCTCGCGGGTGAACCGCAAGTTTGAGGGCAAGGAGAAGGGACTGGTGGTCGATTACATCGGCATCAAGAGTCGGATGAACATGGCGCTGGCCATGTACTCCAAGAGCGATGAGGTCAACTTCGAAGACATCCGCCAGTCGCTCACCGAGGTACGCAACCACCTGGATCTGCTGCGCACCCTGTTCCACAAATTCGACAGCCGTGATTACTTCTCTGGCGAGCCGACCAAGCAGCTGGAGTGCCTGCGCCGGGGTGCCGAGTTTGCCCTGCAGACCAAGAAGATGGAACTGCGTTTTATGGGGCTGGTCAAGCGCCTCAAGGCCGCTTATGACGTCTGTGTGGGCAACGAAGAACTGACCAATGATGAGCGCGAATGGGTTCACTTCTATCTGGCGGTGCGCTCCATCGTCTACAAGCTCACCAAGGGGGATGCCCCCGATACGGCTCAGATGAACCAGCGGGTGCGCGAGATGATCGCCGAGGCGCTCAAGGCTGACGGGGTGGAAGAGATATTTGCCTTGGGGGATGAGCAGGCCGAAACCATCGACATCTTCGACGATGAATATCTGGCGCGGGTCAACAAGATCAAACTGCCCAACACCCGGATGCAACTGCTGCAAAAGATGCTGGAAAAAGCCATCAGCGACTTTCAGAAGGTGAACCAGCTGCAGGGGATCAACTTCTCCAAGCGTTTTCGGGCCCTGGTGGAGCAGTACAACGAGCGAAAAGAGAACGATGTACTCAATGGCGAGGAGTTCGACGCTTTTACCGAGCAGATGGCCGACATGATCCTCGATATCAAGGGGGAGATGATGTCGTTTGCCAACCTAGGCATCGATATGGAGGAGAAGGCGTTTCTCGATATCCTCGAGCATATGTGCGTGAAGTACCAGTTCACCTACGACCAGGAGAGGATGCTGGAGCTAGCCAAGGCGATGAAGGTGACGGTGGATGACTCCGCCCAGTACCCGGACTGGAGCAACCGCGACGATATCAAGGCCAAGCTGAAGGTTGACCTGATTCTGCTGCTACACCGCTACGGTTTTCCGCCTGTGGCCAACGATGAGGTCTACAAGAGCGTCCTGGAGCAGGCGGAGAACTTCAAGAAGTACCAGGGCAGTTAAGCCCATAACCATTCTGGGCGGTGGCCACCATGATGGCTGCCGCACTCTTTCTTTTGCTGTATGGCAGACAGGCAAGGCGGGATGGCGTGACACCACATATCTATAACCGCCCTTATCTGTGTGCTCTTTGAGGTTGCGTGAGTATGTCGGATTATTTGTTGACTTGGAATCCTGATCAATTTTCTACCGGTGGTGATGGCAGTGCAACGGGCCTACTGGACTATCACGAGGGCGATGAGATCCGCTGGTCTTGTCGAAGTAAACAACCTCAATCTGGAGATACGGTTTATCTGATCCGCCTGGGTAAAGAGCCGCGCGGGATCATTGCCAAAGGGGTTGTTACCCAAGCACCGTTTAGTGATTCAGACTGGAAAGATGCAAATCTGGAGCGCTCTTACATCAAGTTTGAATTGCAAGACTTGCGGCAATCGTGTCAGGCGGGATTATTGCCGATGTTACTGCTAAAAGCCGCGCTGCCCGATCAAACCTGGAGTTCGCAAACATCAGGCATTGCGATCAAACCTGATGTTACCGCTGACCTCGCAGATTTATGGAAGGCCGGTAAGGATAACCACTCGTTAGTGCAGTTTATGTGCTGGACAAAAGAACATGACTTTAATCAGCGATGGTATGAGGATTATCAGGCTACCTGCCAATTAGCCGAAGAGATAAAACATGGCAAGCCAGTAACGGATGCCGATATCAATAAGCTGTGGCGTGATAAATCCAATGGCATCGCCAGTGCTGGCCAAGGGTTAATGTATAATAAAGAGTTCAATAGCAATGTTGAGTTCCTGCGCCAGCTAACCGTGGAAATCATTCAATCTCCCACTCAGGATACTTATCATCAGGTATTTCAACGCTGGAAGAGTGACGGGACATTTGAACGGTATCTGAAGGTCGTTATTAACCGGGTTTTTGGTGCGGCATCCCCACAAAATTACACCAGTATCGCTGATGGTTCTTGCCTTAAACCTCTGTGCCAAGGTCTGCAAAATCAATTTCAAGTTGATATTAAACCAAGTGATGATTGGTCAGAGGACAATCAAAAATTACTCGCAGCGGTGAACCCTATCATCCCCAGTGAGTGGGACCTGTATACCCGTAATATCTTGCTATGGAATCTGTATGAATGGCTCGTTGAGCCAGTGAAAGATGGCAGCCATGCCCAATCCCACCAAGCTGATAATCAGATCAACGAAGAAGACGCAGACTATATGACTAGCGCAGACCCTGTTCGCACGCAGCCTAAAAATGTCATCTATTACGGGCCACCGGGAACCGGTAAAACCCACAAGTTGCAACAGCTGCAAGCACAGTACACCCATCGCCCAGCCGTGATGGATAAGTCGCTGTGGCTACGTGAAAAATTAACGCCCCTCAACTGGATGCAGGTGCTGGTGTTGTCATTACTGAGTCTGGGCAAGCGCGCCAAAGTGGCCGAGATTGTGAGCAGTGAGTTCTTCCAGACCAAGGCTAGCATTAACGGCCGTACCGATAATCTGGCGCAAACGGCGTGGAGTTATCTGCAGAAATTTACCATCGCAGAGTCAACAACCGTCAATTACAAGGGGCATTGTGAACCTGGGGTTTTTGATAAATCAAGCGACTCGGTTTGGCAGTTGATCGATGACCGGCTGGAGTTGGTGGATGATTTGGTACAGTTACATGCTGAATTGACCCACGGGCCGCAATCCGCCGACGAAATCAAACGTTATGCGACAACCACCTTTCATCAATCTTATGGCTACGAAGAGTTTATCGAGGGGTTGAGAGCGGCGACTGACGATGAGGGTAATATCAACTATTCGGTAGAGCCTGGTGAATTCTTAAAACTGTGTCGCCGTGCCGAGCAAGACCCTTCGCATCAGTACGCCATGTTTATTGATGAGATCAACCGCGGCAATATTTCCAAGATTTTTGGTGAGCTAATCTCGCTGGTTGAAGTCGATAAACGGGCCGGTGGTCAACATCCAATGAGCATTCATCTTGCCTACAGCGGCAAGCCATTTAGTGTGCCATCGAATGTCGATATCATCGGCACCATGAATACCGCCGATCGCTCTTTGGCATTGATGGATACTGCGCTACGCCGTCGCTTTGACTTCATTGAGATGATGCCTGATAGCACTCTGTTTGCGGGTCATGATGCCATCGATATCGGCAGCGGTAACACCCTCAACCTTGGCAAGCTGCTTGATAGGCTCAATCAGCGTATTGAGGTGCTTTATGACCGCGAGCATACGCTGGGGCATGCGTTCTTTTACCCGGCCTATCAGGCGGTAAAAAATGGCGATCACGCTGGCGCCTTGCTCGCACTTAAAGAGGCATTCCAGACCAAGGTGATCCCGCTACTGCAAGAGTACTTCTATGAGGATTGGCAAAAGATCCGTCTGGTACTCGGGGATAACCAAAAGCGAGACGCCAGTGGCAAAGAGGTGGCAGGGCTGCAATTTGTGCAACAGCGCCCGATCAACTTCAAAATGTTATTTGGCAATGACTATGAGCCGGATCAGTTCGGGGTGAACCAGCACCGTTATGAGCTGGCTGATCATGAGCATTCGGTGTGGGATGAGGGCATGGCCTATCTGGCGATTTATGCCCCTGATGTGGCCCAACGCTATGCGCCAGATCACGCACTACAACCCTCTGCTGCGCAGGTCGAAGATGTCACTTCGTAACGATATTGCGCTGTTCGAGTACGCCTATCTGGTCAGCGAGGAGAGCGGTATTACCCCGATCCCGCATGAGGTGGAGGCAATTTCGCCCTTGGCGTTTCGTTACCTCAAGGAGATGGCACTGGGGATCGACCAGGATAATCGCCTGTTTCGGCTGTGCAAAAAACTCGGCGCAGAAGCACTGCAGGTACAAAATTATGCAGGGGTGATCTTCACCCCTGATGGCACTCAAGTTGAAGTGTTGCCCAAGCTGGGGAGGCCTGTTCAGGCCAACGATACCGATACTGCAACCCCCTCCTCTGCCGCCCGCTGTGAAGCGGCCCGGCATGCGCTGTTGATCATGCTGCGGGCATTGCGGGAGTTTTCCCATCTTCAAACAACGAACGCCAACATCCGCCAGCAAAAAATGCCGTTGCTGGAGGTGTTCATTAGCCAATTTCTTGATTCGGTGAATACCTTGGTCAAGAAGGGGCTGCGCAGTGACTATGTTCGCTGTGAGGAGAATTTGAGCTACCTCAAGGGCAAGCTCAATACCGCCCGTCAGTTGCGTCAAAACATCATCACCAAACACAAGTTCCATTGTGAATATGATGAATTCTTAGTCGATCGCCCTGCCAACCGCCTGCTGCATTCGGCACTGGTTGCGCTGGCGGCCATCACGCGCAGTGGGCATAACCAAAGGTTGCTGCAAGAGCTGACCTTTATCTTTTGCGAGGTTCCGCTCAGTGCCGACTACAAGAGTGATTTTGCCCGCTTGCGCATTGACCGGGGAATGAGCCATTACCAAACGCCGCTGGCATGGGCGAAATTGATTCTAGAGGGCTTTTCTCCGCAAACCATGAGCGGGGGGCACCGGGCAATCTCATTGCTGTTCCCGATGGAGCGGGTTTTTGAAAATTATGTGGCGAAAATGCTGCGAGCCACACTCCCACCGCAGCTGACGTTAACCGCCCAGGCACAGCGCAAACACCTTGTTTCCCATCATGACGCTGCATGGTTTCGGCTTAAACCCGATATGGTGATTGAGCAGGGCAGCAAGGTGATCAGCGTGCTGGATACGAAATGGAAGCTGCTAGACCCCGCGAAAGGGAACGGCACCGATAAGTACGATCTGCAGCAAGGGGATTTTTATCAGATGTTTGCCTATGGCCATCACTACTTTGATGACCCTGATGGAGACAGAGAGATGTTCTTGGTGTATCCAGCCCATCGCGGATTTCAGGAGCCGATAGCCCAGCCATTTGATTTCCCAGTTGCTGGCCAAAAAACCATGCGCTTATGGGTGGTGCCGTTTGTGATTGATTCCATTAAGTCTCGCTTGGTGCTGCCTGCTCAATGCCAGTTACAGCTGCGAAGTTTGCAGTGAAGCGTTCAGAGTAAGAGTAAAAGTGAAGGTTAGATGGCACCAACAGGGGCCAACTGGCTCAACATGCAATATGGTTGGGGTAGCAAACGGCTAGTAAGGTATTTATGCGACCAGTGTGAACAACTACGTGTGAATGAAATACAGTATTTATCATGACAAACCAAATAAATACAATAACTTAACCAATATTTGGCGCGTACTTATGCGACCATTACGCGTACGCGCGCGCATGCGCGAACTATCATGCTACGGGAACAATGTATAGGCCTTGTTGAGGTTTATATCAGCACCTATGTGAAGAGCCCTGACCGATTAAACTGGAGCGCAGCCAAGGTCCCCGTCACTGACGCACAGGTGGAGAGCCCGAGACTGCTCGTTCGTGGGAATATGTGGGTGTTGAAGGGTAGGTGGAAACAGCATCCTGGTGATGCCAAAAGGTGCGCTAAACCATCATCATTGACTTGCCATGCAATTGCCTTGCTCCCACTCCAACCGGGTAAGCTACGATTCACCCTCTGCTTGGCTGGCTCTATAACCTCCTTGCAGATCAAGTGAGCAACTTGCTTGAGATAGCCACCGTTGGACTGGTGGCAATACTATGACGGCGACAGGAATTTGAACCCGTATCCGCCCCCCTTACTCTTGTTCGTGATAGTTACCTATCCGCGATTTCAATACCGAAATTCGGGGGTGACTTGTTCAATGGTAACACCAAAGGTAACACCAGCTAGATTTGCCATTGAGTTAAATTCATACAAATCAACACATTAAAGACACAAGTCAGATTCCCCCAGCCCAATGTTCCGGCCGGGAACAAAGAAGTACAGAAACCCGCACAGCGTAAGGCTTTGCGGGTTTTTTGTTGTCCGAAATAGTCCATAGATGTCGCCTAAGGCCAGCCATCAAAGTAACATTTATGGCAACACCGGCGTTGTAATACCATTGTTGGTGTTACAACGGAGGTACTCGCGAGGAGCAAGCACAAGCTGACCGACTCCAAGCTGAGAACTGCCAAACCTGAAGCCAAGGAGTACTGCTTGGGTGACGGTGACAAGAGTTAACCCAAGCGGCGCAAAGCTCTGGGTGTTCAACTACGACAGGCCACATACTAATAAACGAGTCAATATCAGCTTTGGCTCCTACCCTGACGTCACTCTTGCAGCAGTTCGAAAACGACGGCTAGAAGCGCGAGCCCTATTGACTCGAGCAATCGACCCCCAGCGTTACCAGCAAGAGCAAATTGCCCACGTCCAAGCCAAGCATCAGGTGAGTGCTAGATCTGTACAAACTGGGAGAGTTTGATGTGGAAGCCACTGGTTGTAGTAATCAGATAATTTCTGATAACCGGCTTGGTATTCTAAACGCTCATATAGTTAGTCCTAAAAGTTGCCACATCGAAACATGCTCTGGGTCAGATAATCACGCTACAGCCGTAGCCAAAAAGGCTGGGCTATCGTATTGGAATGTCTGGATGCCATATTCTAAAGATAAAGAAAGAACTTGAGCCTATCATAATCGACTATCTTACTGACAGCTGATGAAGTAAATCGCTTTTTGTCGAACAAGCCTTTTAACAGCCAATGCTAAATTTCAATAAAAAAACAATGATGTATTTATTGGCTGCAGCATGACTATTGTAAATGGTTATCTTCTAACTACCGCCTGAATTACTTTACCCCATCGCAGCAGACCTTCCCATCGGTCAACGGTACTCTTATACGTATCAACAGATTTATAATGAGTCGTTGCATGTAATTGCGCGTTACGCCCAAGTCTAATGACAACATCTGGCATAGCATTCAGTGCCACCAATATTCGTGCAAGATCATCAGGGTCGTTTGGATGATATTTACAGCAGTTCACACCATCAGTCAGGTGCTGATCCCACCAGGCACCATCAGTTGGGATAACCACGCATAATCCTGCCGCCATCGCTTCCAGAATGGAGAGCCCAAAAGGTTCCTGATGACTAGTAGAGACAAAAATACCGCACCGAGACCTTATCTCATCAAGATTATCAGGACTTGAATACCAGCGGGTATCTGGCAATTGGGGCTGGGGCTGGCTGCAGGGTAGACGTGTTCCCATTGGCTGAAGATAGCAAACCATCAGCTCTGGACGGCAGCTGGATATTTGTTGATGAGCGGCCAATATTGTTTCCAATCCCTTCCATTTCAACAAGGACGCTGCCCACAATATGCTAGAACCTCCCGCTGTCGTTGTAGGCCAGTCAATCTCACTCAAACCATTTATAAATGACTCCCAATGTGATGGAAAGTCAGTCTCTCCAAGACGAAGTATTAACGCCTCCAAAGAGCGGCGTGCACTTTCCAGATAAAATACAAGATTCGCACGCTGCAATGCTCTTGCTGAGAGGCCTGAGCAACCCACAGGCCCATGGATCAGTTGTACCACCCGACACTGCAACCTGCGGGCAGCCCAGTAACAGCAGAGATCCACGCCGGGCCCTGACGCTGCCAGCAAGCACTTGACCGCCCCCAGACGCCACGCCAGCCACAGAATGGCCATGGTCTGCCACCCCTGTTTGAGCAGATAACCCAAACCTGACTCCCGCCCTTTCAAGATCGAGGGAACCCAAAGCTTGTGATGGCGACAATGAGCCCAGGAAGCCGGATCCTGAGTCAGCACGTGAAATGTCATCTCCGGCATACGTTTGGCTAACTCGTCGAGTAACACTTCAGTAGCAACCTTGGATCCCCCACGAAAGGGGATGGGATCAACAACGACAATCTTCCCTGTCACTTGCTTCATCTGTGCCGTCATCTTTTTACCCCCCTCAACTTGATAAATTTTGGGTGCGAAGACCAGCAAACATCCTCACCAACAGTCTTCGTGCTCTAGCGGCAAGCCGTCGCCCAAGCCAACGTAACATCCGCTGATAAGGAAACTGACTCGTACTAGCCCAACGCCCAGCCAGCGCGTCAGACCATACCTCTGTTATCTTGTCGACATACATCTCCACCGTGAAGAGTCGCTCTGCACGTTGCCGCCCGGCACGACCCATTGCAGATCTAAGCGTAGAATTGCTCAACCTCTGCCAATGCCCAGCCATCTGGATCCAATCTCCGGGTTCCGCCAGCAGTCCATTAACGCCGTGTTCAACCACCTCAGGGATCCCCCCAACTCGGTAGGCACTAACCGGCAGCCCCAGCATGTTCGCCTCGGCCAAGGTAAGACCGAATACCTCTTCGCGAGCACCAGAAACCAAGAGATCCACTCCCCCCCGCAAAATAGCGGCGCTGTCAGGACGCTCGCCCAGAAAGTGCACCCGATCCGCTACCCCGAGATCAACCACGAGTGCCTCCAAGGCTCGTCGTTCGGGACCGCTACCAATCACCAGAAGTTGTATCTCTTCCCCTGAATTGACGAATTCCGCCAGAGAACGGATCAGTAAATCGATCCCCTTTCGTTTGATGAGCGACCCTATAGTGGCCAGAATCAGCCCCCCGGGGGGAAGCCCCAGCATGTCGAGCACAGGCCAGTGAGATCCACCGTTGAGGCGAGCACCATCCACACCATTGGGAATGTGGATCAGGCGAGAATGCTCGCAGCCATCCTCCCGCCAAGCGGTCAGCACCGGCTGGCTCACCCCGATCAGTACATTGGCTTCGTGCACCCGTAAGGTGAACCTGTCTCTGGGCTGATAACGGGCATGCAGATGACACACCAGTGGCACTGCCATCTCCCGGCACACTCCGGCCAACCACTGGCAGGGGGCGGCGCTGTTGGCGTGTACCAATGTGACGCCATGTTCACCGATAAGCACCCTCGCCTGTTGGCACAAGGCCCGATGAGCGGCCAAATCGAAACGGGGAGCCTGCCACCCGAGCAGCAGAGTAAAGGGCTCAACCACAGTGTTCACCCCAAGGCGGGCAGCTTCATCCGCCAACATCTGGCTGTTGCACCAGAGCAGAGGCGCAAAGCGGCTGCGATCGAGGTGGGCCAGCAGATCCAGCAAGCAGCGTTCGCTGCCGCGGATCCAGTCTTCACCGTAGTGAACCAGCAAAATGGGGATGGCACTCATGATCCTGCTCCCTTGACGTTTGTGTCCTGTACCGCAGCGGCCGCTTCCCTGGCCTGTTGGACATATTTGATAGTTGCCACGGCTAAAGACAGTTCCAGATAGATAGGCCAGGTAAAACCCTGGGTCAGAAAGGACCCTGAGATAACGAAACCCACCATGCTCGCCATCACCCCCTGCATGGCCGTCACTACTGCAGGAGGCATGCCATCCAGTGGACACCGCCACACCTGATACAGGGTTGCCACCACCATGCCGATAAATATGGTCAACCCCACAAACCCCGTCTCCGCCAGCACCCCGAACCAGGTAGAGTGCACTGCATGGTTAAGGCCATCCCAGTGGGGGCTGTAAAAAAAATAGTTGTAGTAGAAATTGGAAAGCCCCACTCCGATGAACGGATGAGCCAGTGCCATGCCCCAGGCGGCTTGCCAGGCGTAGAGACGCCCCATGGCCGAGGCATCGACCCCACTTTCAGAAGCGCCGCCTGAAGCCCGATCACTGATCCCTGCTGCGGCAAAAAGCACCAGCAACGCCAAGGAACCACAGAGGATCAGCACGGTTTTGGACTTCACCCTTTGCCAGGCAAACAGACCACTCACCGCACAGATCCCAAGCAAGCCTCCCCGACTCTGGGTGGCGATGATGGCAGCGGTCACCAGCACGAAACCCAGCGCCCCAAGGGCCCGTCCTGCCACGCCGTTACCCGGGTTGAGCAACAGGCTCAAGGAGAAACCGGCTGGGAACAGCAGAACCAATGACAGATCGTTGGGATCTCCCAACACAGAACCCAGCTCTCTTCCTATGGTGACCCGGGTCCCCTCCACCAGCCCGAGCCCGCTCGCCTTGTTGTAGAGCGCCACCAGCGCAACCATGCAGCCGGCCACCACAAAGGCGCGTACCGCCAAGGCAAAATCCTCCGGGTGACGCACCAGCCAAGCGGTAGCCAGGGTCATCAGGTAGATCTTGCTGTAACTGCCAGTCCAAGTGGCAATCGCCTCTCCCCGGTTGCTGGCAAACAGTACGCCGATAGAAACCATCACGAAGAAAGCCGTCAACCAGCTCAGGGGTTGGCTCCAGTAGGGTTTGATGCGACCGGTCAGCAGGATGTGCCAGATCAGGGCACCAATCGCAGCCAGCGAGAAGAGCAGCGGAATTTTTAGGGGATAGAGCTGAGGGAATACCTCGTGGAGGCGAAAGAAGGAGAAGGTGACAAACCCCAGCACCATCAGAAATGGCCAACGCAGGGCAAACCAGACGGCAGGGATCGCCAGACCAATCACCGGCATCAGCAAAGGATGAGGCAGACGCCACCAGAGCCCCGCCACCAGCAGGCTGACGGCCAGCCCCCAAAGGGCATGGCTCAGGCGACCCATTGCCCTGCCCACCACTGGCCAAGCCACATCATGGCCAGCGACCCTGCGCTACTCGCCCAAAGCACTGAGAGGCGATATGGCAGCGGCAGCAACCGCTGGCTCACCAGATAGAAGGCCAGTGCCCGCACCATATAGACCAACAGCAGGGTCCAGATCACCCCAGCGACCCCGAACGGCGGGATTGTGAGAAAAAAGCCAAGGACTCCGAGCAAACTGCATCCCAGATTGATGAACATTTGCGCCTTACTCTCCTCGCCGCTGAAGCAACCGACGTTGAGCAGATCGGAAACATTGCGCACCGCCATCCCCAACACCAACAACGGGATATAAGCGATGGCCCCGTGATAGCTCTCCGGTGTGAGCCAGCGAATGAGCAAGGGAGCTGTGAGACCGACCACCCCGGCAGTGGCAAAACCGAGCACGGATCCCAGCACGCTATAGTGAGCATTGAGACGCAAGCCATCCGGCTCCTTGAGCAGCATGAAGCGGCGGGGATACCACCAGAGTGCAAAGGGCTGCAACAAGAGCCCCACCGCCAGTGCCAGCTTGCCTGCCACCGCATAGTAGGCCAGCAGCGTCTCGCCAACCACGTCTGCCAACAACCAGCGATCCAGCCCGCTCAGAGCAAAGCCGGCCAGCCCGCTCACCACCAGTGGCATGCCGTAACGCAGCAGGGGGCGATAGTGTTGCCAGTCAAAGCGGATCCCGCTATCTCGCCACTGCCACAAGCTCAGCAGCAGGGCCAATGCGATGCAGGTCAGGGTGCCGGAGGCAAGCACCCCGCTCACACCCCAGCCCAACCAGAGCCACCAGCCCGTCAGCAGTGACTGGATCACTGCCTTGCCAGCGGTGGCCACAAAGAAAAGGCGGGCCTGATTGCGCATGCGAAGCCATGCCAGCGGTACCCCGATCACCCCCTCGAACGGCAGGGCACTGAGCACCCAGCGCACATCGGCCAGGCGGGTCTGCGCCGGCAGCAACCGCTGCACCTGCGGGGCCAGCAACCAGAGCATCACCAAGCTGGCCAGAGCAATGATCCATACCAGACCAAACACCCGCGCCACCACGTGCTTGCGTTCGACTTCGTCCTGCGCCATTCCAGCGAAGCGGTAGAGGGCATCCACCAGCCCGAACCCCAAGATGAGGGAACCTAAATTGATGATGGTCAGCAACACCTCCAGCTGACCGTATTCACGGGGCAGCAACTGATGTGTCAGCACCGGCAGCATCAGCAGGGAGATCCCCTTCATCAGCAGTAATCCGACCGCGTAATAGAGCATGGCTATCTGGTTCACACCAAGTTTCATAGGGCCTCCCAGCCACCAGGCAACACGCCTTGGGTCATGTACCGCCAATGCAAAGGGCACGCCAGACAGTGTGTGTGGCGAAAATCCGCTGTTTCCCTGAGTCCTGCACTCCCAGCAAGGTACATCAGGTCCAAAATGAGACTGTTATTTGCGTTTTGCAGCACGGATGGCGCAATTTGCATATCCCCCTGCCACGCTCCCCACCATCAGCCCCTCATCTGCAGGAAACGCCTGATTGGCCCGATCCCTGCTAGTCCCTGACTGGTCGGCCAGACGGCAGATGAGAATAAGGAGACGACGCAATGAACAGCATCAGCCTGTACCGGATGAAAGCGTGGGCCAAACAGGGCGAGTCTGCGCAAGCCCGCTTTGTGTGGCGGTTCGCCAAGGGTGCACGCGGCTGGTCATTTCCACTGATTCCCCCTCTGCATCGCCTGCTTTATCGCCTCTACCGGTTGGGCAGCCAGAGCGTCTCGACCCTGACGCGAACCCTCTGGTGGACACCGCTGTTCCAGTCACGTCTGACGGTGCCCGCCCCCCGTCTCTATCTTTATGGCGGCATCCCCTTTATCAGCGGGCCCGTATCGATCCAGGTCGGTTCTGACTGCCGCCTCAGCGCCGCCATGACCATCAGCGGCCGCCCGTCGAGCACGGCGCCACAATTGGAGATCGGCAACAATGTTGGTATCGGGTGGCAGACCACCATAGCGGTGGGCCGCAAGGTGGTATTGGGAGATAACGTGCGGATCGCCGGGCGGGCCTTTCTTGCAGGTTACCCGGGTCATCCGCTGGACGCCCGGGCCAGGGCCCTGGGCCTGCCTGATCAGGACGAACAGGCTGGTGACATAGTACTGGAACAGGATGTCTGGCTTGGTACCGGTGTCATGGTGATGGCGGGTGTCACCATAGGAGCGGGCACCGTGGTCGCCGCAGGCAGCATAGTGACCCACAATCTGCCTGCCGGAGTACTGGCCGCCGGGGTGCCCGCCCGGGTGCTGCGCCCTCTCGACTCTCAGGATAACCACGACATCCTCGCCGCCCCCACACTCACGGAGGAGAACCGGACATGATGCAACAGACAGCACAGCCACAACTGGTGGTCCTGGGCGAGGATTGGGGCCAACACCCCTCCAGCACCCAGCATATGATCAAACGCCTGCTGCCGGACTATCAGGTGCTCTGGGTCAACTCCATCGGCATGCGCCGCCCCCGCTTCAACCTGCGCGATCTGGGCCGCCTCGGGCGCAAGCTGATGGCCGTGCTGCATCCCTCGGCCAAGCAGGAAGAAGCGGCACCGTCACGCCAAGCGCAACAAGGTCCACGGGTACTGCCTCCGCTGGCACTGCCACTGCCCGGTAGCCGCCTGGCTGGCAAGATAAACGGCCACTGGCTGGCGGCCCAAATCCGCCGCCAGTTGCCCGAACTTGACCGTCCCCTGCTATGGATCTCGCTGCCCAGCGCAGTAGATCTGGTAGGCAAGCTCGGCGAACGAGCTGTGATCTATTACTGCGGCGATGACTTCTCGGCGCTGGCTGGCGTCGATCATGATGCCATTGCCCGTTGTGAGGCCAGACTGGTGGAGAAAGCGGACCTCATCCTGGCCGCCAGCCCGGCACTGGCCAGCCGCTTTCCTTCCCACAAGACGCGACTGCTGAGCCACGGGGTCGATCTCGATCTCTTTATGCCGCCTCAACCGCGCCCGACGGATCTGCCAAGCGGACGCCCCATCGCCGGTTTTTACGGCAGTCTGAGTGACTGGATCGACATCCCTCTGTTAGCAGAGACAGCCCGCGCACTGCCCCACTGGGATCTGGTGCTGATAGGGCCGCAGAAGACCGATCTCAGCGCCTTAGCCGGAATACCCAATATCCACCTGCTCGGGCCCAGACCTCACCACACCCTGGCCGCCTATGCCCAACACTGGCAGGTTAGCCTGCTCCCCTTCGTCGACAACGCCCAGATCCGTGCCTGCAACCCTCTGAAGCTGCGGGAGTATCTGGCGGTAGGGCGGCCCATCGCCAGTACCGACTTCCCGGCGCTCGATGATTATCGGGAGCTGGTTCACTTGCCCCGTCCCGGTGACAATCTTGCCCAGGCCATCAACCGCGCCGCCTTCGATGACCCCGGCCCGGACTGGTTCCAGCGCTATGAGTGGGAGGCACTGACCCACCACCAGGGATACCAGGCGCGTCAGCAGACAGTGGCAACACAAAGCTGGGATCACAAGGCCGATGAACTGAAAACCTGGCTGGCGGAATTGAGATGACAGGAGGGCTGGGAATGCCATCTCACTTGCAATGGATCCTTTGGCTACTGCTGGCAATGCCCCTCATCGGTGGGGAGCCCTTGATGGCTGCAAGCCATCTGGAGGGACTTGTCCCATTGCCACTGACTGGCGACAAGACGCCCCAGCGCCTGACCTTCGGCACCGTCCCCTGGCTCATTGGTGGAGATGATGAACTGGTGATCGAAGGGCAGAATCCCTATTCGCAGACCCAGACGCTCATCCTGCGGGCCGATGATGCCGCTTCAGTCAACTATCGCAGCCGGGTTAATCTGGAGCGGGCCATTGCCCCCGGTCCTTTCACCCTGCGCTTTGCCCTGAGCGACTGGCGCACCGCCCAGCCCAGAGCCCTGGCCCTCGACAAGCTGACCAAACTCTATCTATTTATGGCCGACGGAGCTCCTCAGCTAACAATTAACCGTTGGTACTGGGAGCCTGGATTAGCACTGCCCGCTGGCACTGTTGCCCTCGATCTGGGGGCGGCCGATGCCCCCCGTTTTACCGGCTTCGAGACCCTGGCTCCGGGCGATCCTCGTCTGCTGGGCCACCCCACCCCCATACTGCGCCCCTCCGGCGATGCCCTGATCCGCGATGGCCTGCGCAATCTAGATGGGGTGCACCTGGAGGTGGCCAAGGGACGCTACCAGCTGACGCTCTGGCTGGATGACCCCGGCGAATGGGAGTATCTGCCCCATCCCCTAGAGCGCAGTGTGCTGGTCAATGATGAGCCCATCTGGGCCGAGCAGTGGCAACCGCAAGAGTGGCTGCGCCAGCGCTATCTGGCAGGGCAATCCCGCGAGGCACTGCCCAACCCGGATCCCTGGCAGCTGTTTGGCGCCCGTCAGGGGGGTCCCGTCCATGTCACTCTGAACCACCCCGGTGGCCCTCTCACCATTACCCTGGTGGGCAACTCACCGGATGCCAAGTATCTCGCCGGCCTGCTGCTGGCCCCCTATCCTGTCGTCAGCAGTGACAAGGCAGACACATTTTCATCGCACCAGCCAGGTGGTGCCGCACTAGCCGAAGCCACCCGATTGGTGCTGGCCAAACAGCGCCAGCTTTATATGGAAAAATGGACCCTGGCCCCCTATTCGCAGCCAAGGGTACCTGATCACCTCAGCATGACCCCCATCGACGAAGAGCAGCCAACCCTGGGCACAAAGGCGACGATGACCACCGGCCCGGGTTCCCCGGCGCTGGCCGCTCAAGGCAGTCAGTTGCTGCTGGAGTTCGTCATTCAGGCTCCCCAGGATGATCCCGCCCCCTTGCTGGTGATCCAGCCTCCCGAGGCCAAAGGGATCACCCTGCCCCTAACCGCCTATCATGGCCAGTGGCATCTGGTACGCCCCCAGGCAAGCGGCACCCTGCTACAACCCTCGGATCAGGAGCTAGTCGAAGGAATAGGCGATCTTGCCCTGCGTCGCCAAGTACCGAGGCGAGTGGTGCTACATATTCCCATCCCCAAAGATGCGCCGGCAGGACGCTACCAAGGCAATATCCAGCTCCTCAGCCATCAGCAACTGGTCCAATTGCCCCTTGCGGTGGAGGTGCTCCCCCTGATCCTGCCCGCAGCCAGCAAACCGGTCGGCATCTATCTCGAAACGCCACCCTATCTTGCCTGGCTCAACCAGAATCGCGAGCTGGCGAAAGCGGAAACCGCGGCTGCCAACCGCTGCGATCTGGAGACACTCGCCCAATTGGGGATCACGGGGATTGCTCCTGCGCTACCTCAGGATGAGGAGGGGATGCGTACCACCATGGAGGAGGCGATTGGCCTTGGCTTTCGCACACCTTTTCTCGCCTATGCATCGCTCAAGCGCTGGGGCAGCGACATCAATAGCCGCCTTGAGGAGTGGCAGCAGCGCCAGGCCGCCTTGAACGCCCGCGCCCTTCCCTCTCTCGCCTGGAGCCTGTTTGACGAACCGGATCTCGCCACTTTGCCCGCCATCACTGCGATGGCCCGTGAGATGAAGCGCCGGGATCCTGCCGTAATCCGTGCGGGCCACTTCAACCATCCAGCCCAGGCGCCTTTGCTGGCGGAGGTGGAAATAGCCCTCATCAATGCCGGCTTCGGTGCCGACAAGACCGATGTGGCGCGGGTCAGGGCCGCCGGGGCCAGCCCCTGGTTCTACAACCTGGGCACCCCGCGGGCAGCCGGTTTCTACCTCTGGCAGAGCGGGGCCGAAGGGTATCTGCAGTGGCACGGCCGTATGCCTACCGCCCTGCCTTATGACCCCACCGACGGACGGGAGAGCGACTTCATGCTGTTGGGCCCGCAAGCCTGCGAAGCCCATCGTCTCTCCCATGACCTGCTGCTGCTTCAGCAAGCCATCGAGGATCTGCGCTGGCTGGCCTGGCTCGAGCAGGAAGCGCGTTACCAGGTAAATGCAGCCCTGCTGCTGCAACGTCTGCGCGATCAGGTGCCAAGTCGCTGGCAACTGGCCGAACAGTTGCCGGCCAGTACCTGGAGCCAGTGGCGCCACGAGATTGAACAGCTGGCCAAGCAATTGAAAACATTGCAAACTGGGGACAATTCCTCTCCCTGACGGGCCACAATCATGCCTAGTTCAATGCCCAATATCGCCTCGCTTCGTATGCATCACTCCTGGCTCGTAGTCTGGTTGCTACCTGCCCTGTTGCTCGGTGGCTGTGCTCGCCAGACGCCGATCAACGACCCTCTGCCCATGCTGGCCCAACTGCGCCAGCAGCAACTGGCTGAACAAGCCCAGCTGCCGTTGGAGTACAAGGGGGAAGAGGTGACCCTGGCACCGGATCAGGAACAGCAGTTGCACCAATTTCTCGGCCACAAGGATCCGGCGAAGATAGCCCTTATCAGCGGACCCGGGCTGAAAACCGACATGCTGGAGAGTGCCCGACTAGCCAGTGCACGCCTTGGCAAGCTGACCAGCCTGCTCAGTGCCCGCGCCATCGAGATCGAGCCCCGTTATGATCCCATGTTGGCGCCGAACAGCTTGCTGATCAGGGTTCTGCCCACCACTCCGGATAATTCCCTCAACGGATCTGCCCAGGCACAATAAGGGCAAGACAGTCCGCCGGAAGTGCAACGCGATAGAGAGGGGCTGGCGCATCCCCCCACAACTTGTGCCACCCTTGGGAAAAGCGATAGGCCAGCAGCGGCAGCTCCGGGTGCCATTGCCCCTGAAACATCACCCCTTCAATCTGGTCCGTACCAACAAACCGGACTGACATTGCCTCCCGATCCGGAGCCACAACCATTGCCTGTAACACACCGCCACAGCCGGGATGGCGCAGCTGATAACTGACATAGGTTCCTCCCAACAGGGGGCTGACCGTCTGCTGCTGCCAGCCAAGCTGGCCCAGCGCCATCAGCATCTGCCGATCACCATCGAGAGACGACCGATGCTGATAGCGCCATCCCATGGCCCCGGCAGACACAAGCGCTACCAACAACAGCAGGAGATAGCCCCTATCCAGTTGTAACATGGCGATCCCTCATGAATAGGCATGTCATCACTAGCAGCATCACCAGCCACTGATAAAACTGGGCCAGAAAGCCGGTATGCAGCCAGCCGTACCAACGCAAATCCAAGCTCATCAGCACCAGACGAAGCTGGTTGGTGCCGACATAAAAGAGACTGACCAGCCCCAGCAGGGGCAACTGACGACGCAAACTGCGGCCAGGGGCAAGCCAGCAAGATGATACCAACCAGGCCAGGACCACCAGATAGAGCTGGGAGAAGGAGGAGCATCCCTTAAGCACGATGAGGGCATGGCCGCCCACCCGTTCGATGCGGTTGCCGTTCAGCTGGGTCTCCCATCCCAGCAACTGCAGCCACCGACCTACCCCCCAGGCATCCAGCGCAAGCACTGGGCCGGAGAAGAGCGCAAATATCTGTTGCCCCCACAGTACAGCCATAGTGAAGGCAAGTCCTATCTGCAGCACGGCACGCTCATCCGCAGCTTGTCGGGGTCGCCACAGGCTAGCGACCAACAGCAGGCAAGCCAGTGCCTTGCAACTGGCGCTCGGGATCAACACCAGCAGCACGAAGATAAGACGCGCGGCGCGACCAGGCTGCCAGGTCGGCGCAACCCGCAATGCAATTTGCCACCAAATGGCAATCAGCAACACCACCAACAGGTTGAAATTGCCCGTGTTGAGCCACACCATGGCCCACTGGTTGCCCAATCCCAGCAACAACCAGTTGGGTGCCCATTGCCAAGGACGGATTGTCATCGCCACACTCCCACTTTGCATTCGGATCACATTCTTGCATCGCAAGTTCCATGCCTCTCAATCCGAGAAGCTGAGTCTGCAAAGTGGCACGCTTTATTCATTCTCTCCTCTGGCACTACACCAAGGAGAAGGATCGAGCGATGAAACTCAAACCGTTAACGGGGCTGCTGGGGATGGTGCTGATCACCTCCCCCGCGTACGCCCTAACCGAAGTTGATACAGAGCTGCAGCTGCTGATGGACGTATCAGGCAGTGTCAGTGCGTCAGAGTTCAACCTGCAGCTACAGGGCTACGTGGACGCGTTTTACAACCCGGAAGTGCAAAACACCATCTTGGATACCAGTGATGGCAAGCTTGGCTCCATCGCAGTCCAAATGGTGATGTGGAGCGGCGCAACACAGCAGGCCGTAATGACCGACTGGTTTCACCTTTACGACATGACCTCCATCAACAACTTTGCCGCTACCCTGGACACCCTGGTTCGCCCTTATGCTGGGATGACGGCGCCTGGGTCGGCCATGGCCTTCGGCGGCCAGCAGTTCGAGACCAATGACTTCACAGCCGCACGTCAGGTGATGGATGTCTCCGGGGACGGAAGCCAGAACGCAGGACTGGATACCTCCACCGTACGGGATCAGTTGCTCACCTCAGGCATCGACACCATCAACGGCATCACCATAGGCCAGGATTATCCCGATGGGGTACTGCAAGATTGGTATCTTAACAACATCGTCGGGGGCGAAGATGCCTTCGTTATCAATGCTACCACCTTCGCCGACTTCGGCAGCGCCCTGGAACTCAAGCTGGCGGCAGAAATACAGGGTGGGGTCATCCCGGAGGGAGCACTGGCCGCTCCCATCGAAGAGATACCACTGGCAGCCCAACTAATACTGGGCATGCCCCTGCTGCTTGCCTGGCGCTACCGGCGCCATCAACATACCAACGCTGGCAAATATCTGGCCGCATGACGCGGTACCATCCGCACATAATCACT
Organism: Aeromonas enterica; assembly: GCF_054052465.1. NCBI lineage: Bacteria > Pseudomonadati > Pseudomonadota > Gammaproteobacteria > Aeromonadales > Aeromonadaceae > Aeromonas > Aeromonas enterica. The sequence continues at coordinate 105,984 of NZ_JBSTYL010000016.1, forward strand.
GATCGATACGTGCCATAAACCACCGGGGAGCCAAAGCTCCCCGGTGCGTTCACCCCATCGGTTCACGCCAGATCAACGCCAGGCATCGGCGCCAGCTATCTCTCTTCCTCTTCTCCTGGCCTTCTCACCATCAGATGATACAGAGCTGGGGTCGAGGTTCTGCCTCGCCCCCCGGTCATCACGGATCTTTCCGGCAATACCGGGTGGTATCCACATGAGCGGCTTACTCTGGCACGGATACCCATGACAAGGTATCCGTGCCGGGATGGGTGCCAACAGGTACACAGTAAGGGATCCGGCTCAGCACTGGCGCTTTGACAAGGTTTGCCAACTGGTCGGCGCGACGCAAGCTGGTATCCGCCAGCTCGGTCAGCAAGGCCATACCACAGCCAAGTCCCATGCCACCTACCACGCCGGCGAGCAGAAACAACCAAAGCGGATAGTTGCTCGGTTTGCTGGGGGCAAAGGGCTTGTCGATTACCTTTATCCGTTCGCCTGGCTCGAAACTGCCGAGCGCCCCGGTCACCTTGGCTTTCTCGTAGCGCAGCAGCAGGTCCTGATAGAGGGTGCGCTTGACCTCAAGGTCGCGCTCCAGTTCCGCCAGCTCGCGCTCTGTATCCCCTTGGGAATCAACTACCCCGGTAAGGTCGTTGAGTTGTGCCTGCAAGCTGGCGGCGTTCTGCTCAGCCTCGGCCAGCTGTAGCTTGGCCTGTTCCCACTCGGGCCCCATGGCTGCGTCAGGCTTGCTCTTGAGCCGCGTCAGCTCCTGCTGTAACTGGTCAATCTGGTAGAGGAGACTCTGCACCTTGCTATGTTCGTCGCTGTAACGTACCCGCAGCAACGCCAGTTCGGTCTGCATCTGCTGCAGCTTCTCCTCAAGGCTGCGAGCCATAGGCCCTTGCTGACCACGGGATAACTGCTCCACCTGAGCTTTGGCCTGTTGCAGCTGGATCAGGCTCTCAGCGTGACGATCCTTGAGGCCATAGATCCGGGCTGCGTTGGCATTTTGCTGATCCGGCAGGGCGCTGGCGTGCTCCCGTTTGAAGTTGGCCAGTGACTGCTCGGCCCCCTGCAACTCACTGCGACGGCTGTCGAGTTGACTTTGCAGGAAACGCTCGGAAGACTCGGCTGACTGACGCCCCTTGTTTAGCAGGTTGAAAAAGAAACGCCGCGAGATAGCCTCGAGCAGGCCGGCACTGTTGGCTGCGGAGTCAGCCTTGACCTTTAGCTCGATTACCTCGTCTCCGATCAAGTGAATAGACACAGAAGTGGAGAGCCAATCCATGATGGCATCACGCTTGGCGGGAGGGGTCTCGTCATTCACCAGCCCCCGATCCCGCGCAACCCCGTCCATGACATAGCGACTGCGCAGCATAGCTTCCAATACAGCAAATCGATCCTTGAGGCTCTCCTGGGTGATGAGATCCTTGAGGGTAGACGTCTGATTGGAGTCCTGCGGAACCATGAAGGTGGTACGACTCTCGTACACCTTTGCGGTCAACAGACCGATCCCGCCACCCACCAGCGGCATGATCAGCATGGGCATCAGGATCAGATAGCGGCGCCGCCAGGCGGCGAAGAGAATGATGTAGAGGTTGTAGTAAAACTGGGTTGGCATGGTGTCACTCCCGACAGGCCGGCTATGGCATACAGCCAAATGCAAGGGCAGTGCCAGCAAGCAGAAAGCGGGTGTCATTTCGATACACCCTCGACCAGAGTGGTACAAGATTCGCATAGTCACTGCTACGGAGCCTGGGTGTGCTCCATTCAGGACAGGAGAACACCATGCAAATGCTCACTTCACCAACCCCGTCACTATCTTCACCATCCACCATCGTGCAAATCGTCCAGCACCTGCAACCAGGGGGATTGGAAACCATGGTGCTCAACCTCAGCCAGGCCAACGAGTGCCACCAGCCCATGCACATCATCTCGCTGGAGGGAACAAAGGACACCCTGCTTGCAGCCTGGCCAGCGCTGCGCCCTTTCACCGCAATGATCCACTGCCTGGACAAGCCAGCTGGCTGGTCGCTGGCTACCCTCTATCGTCTCATCCGTCTGTTGCGCAAACTGCGCCCGTCAGCGGTACACACCCATCATCTTGGTCCTCTGCTCTATGGCGGACTCGCCACACGGCTGACCCGGGTGCCGACCCTGGTCCATACCGAACATGACGCTTGGTATCTGGACGATCCTCGTCAGCGCAGGCTCGCAGGCCTGGGGCTGCATACCTTTCGGCCTATCCTGGTGGCCGACGCCATCCCGGTCGCCAATCAGTTGCAGGCAAGGCTCGGCGATCTGACCCCATTGGTGATCCCCAACGGCATCGATGAGCGGCGTTTTGCTCCCGGCGCCAGCGAGCTTGCTCGCCAGACTCTGGGCTTGCCGCTCGACGTCCGACTCATCGGCTGCGCCGCTCGCCTCGAAACCGTCAAGGGCCACAGCCTGCTGCTGGACGCTATCGCAACGCTACCCGATGAGGTGCATCTTGCACTGGCCGGGGTGGGCAGTTTGCAAAATGCATTGCAGCACCAGTGCCAGCAGTTGGGGATCGCACATCGAGTTCACTTTCTCGGTCTGGTCGAGCAGATGCCCGGCTTCTACCAAGGACTGGATCTCTTCTGCCTCCCCTCGCTGGCAGAAGGGATGCCCTTGTGCGTGCTGGAGGCACAGGCTTGCGGTGTTCCCGTGGTAATGAGTGCGGTGGGTGCCGCGGAGGATATCGTTTGTCCAACGAGCGGCCAGTTGCTAGCAGAACGAGATCCAATCCTGCTAGCTCAACTTCTGGCACAAGGGTTGCTCAAGTCCTGTAGCCTGCGCGCGGTCACCAGAGCATTTGTCTGCGAGCAAGGCAGTCTGAGCCAGATGGCTCATGCCTATCAAGCGCTGTACGTCCGTTGAAGTCCGTTGAGCTGACGGTCACCCTCGACAAAAGGAGTATCCCATGGAGTGGATGATTATCCTGTTCTGGCTATGTGCAGCCTTGGTGGTCTACCACCATGTCGGCTACCCCCTGTTGCTTAAATATGTTGGCAAGCGTGTTGGTGGGCGGGTCCCCCCTCCGGTACCGATGAAACGTGGCTTCAAGGCTGAGGCACGCGACGCTGCGCTGCCGACCATTACTCTGGTGATGCCCATTTACAACGAGGCGGCGACTCTGGCGGCCAAGTTGCAGAACCTTGCCAGTCTCGACTACCCGGCCAACAAACTGTCCATCCATCTGCATTTTGATGGCTGCAGTGATGACAGCTACCCCATAGCCCTCTGCCAGTTAGGCGATCCTGCACTGCAGCAATTGCAAATCCGTCTGTTCGATCACCCCTGCAATCGCGGCAAGGTAGCGGTACTCAACGAGGCCATGGCCCGCATTGAAAGCGATCTTGTGGCTCTCACCGATGTCTCCGCCCTGCTCCCCATAGACAGCTTGCTATTGGCGGCCGCCCATTTTCAGGATCCAGAGATCGGGGTAGTGGGCGAGGCTTATCGCTTCTGGCAGCCTGGCTCCCAAGGGGAAGAGAGCTACTGGCACTACCAGAGCCAGATCAAGCTGTGCGAATCGGCCCTTGGCAGCATGCTGGGTGCCCACGGCGCTTTCTACGTGATTCGCCGCGACTGCCTGGTGCTGCTGCCATCAGACACCATCAACGATGACTTCATACTGCCGATGATGGCCATCGCCAAGGGATACAAGGCGGTCTATGACAATCGCTGCGCAGCACTGGAGCTGGAGGTTTCGAATGCGGCGCTGGAGGCTACTCGGCGCAAGCGTATCGGTGCGGGAAACGCACAGCAGCTGCTACGCCTGCTGCCTCTGCTGCACCCCAGATTTGGCTGGGTAGCATTCAATTTTGCCAGTGGCAAGGCACTGCGGGTACTGATGCCCTTGTGTCTGACACTGCTGTGGCTATGTGCTATTCCGCTGGCTATGTATTCAAGCCTGTTCATGTTGTTACTTGCCGCCCAATTACTGGGATATGCCCTGGTGATACTCATCCAGCTCACCCCTTTGCATATGTGGCCCAATCTGTTTCGCAAGATCCACTATCTGGTTCTCGGACATTGGTACAACGGCATCGGCACCTTGCGCTACGGCCTGCGGATGCTGGTGCGCCCCGCAACACAGGAGAGATCGGCATGAAACACCCAATTCCGACAGCGACCCTAGTCATCAAGCGCATCATGGATCTGGTTGGTGCCAGTCTCGGCCTGCTGCTGACCTTACCCCTGTGGCCACTCATCATGTGCGCCATTCGCCTCGACAGCCCGGGGCCGGTGTTCTTCCGTCAACTACGGATCGGACGCAGCCACGCCAGCCATACCGAACTGTTTTTCATGATCAAGTTTCGCACCATGCGCGCCGACGCAGAGGCGACCACGGGGCCGGTCTGGTGTGGCAAGGGGGACAACCGGATCACCCGCAGCGGCGACTTCCTGCGCAAAACCAGACTCGATGAGCTGCCGCAGTTTATCAATGTGCTCAAGGGCGAGATGTCGCTGATCGGTCCCCGTCCGGAGCGACCAGGGATCGCCAACCGGCTGGAAGATGCGGTGCCTTTCTTTATTGAACGCACCTATGAAGTGGCCCCCGGCATTACCGGTTTGGCTCAGGTCAATCAGGGCTATGACGAGTCGCTGGATGATGTGCGCAGCAAGCTGGCGTTCGACCTTGCCTACTCGGTCGCGCTGCTCCACCCCTGGCGCTGGCTGGTGCAGGATGTGCACATCATCGGCAAAACGATCGCCATCATGGTTGGCAAGAAGGGACGCTAATCCCGCCGCGCCAACGTCAGTAACCCCATCAGGCCATTGCCACTGCAATGGCTTTTTTATGGCTCTGTCCCAATTACGTGTTGAAAGGCTAATCTTGAAGTAGGCCATCTCCTTGAGGTCTACCATCATGGATACCCCTGCCT
>NZ_JBSTYL010000017.1:0-104211 GCF_054052465.1 Aeromonas enterica
TGAAAGGCAGGGGTATCCATGATGGTAGACCTCAAGGAGATGGCCTACTTCAAGATTAGCCTTTCAACACGTAATTGGGACAGAGCCTTTTGTTTTCGGCTCTGATGGACCTGGTCCTTGTTGGGCAGGGACCCATGGTTGGGCTGGCAGCCTTAGTGCTGCTGGTAGCGGGTGTCGGTCAGGGTGACGGCGGGGAAGGTCTTGCCGTTCTCGATGGCTGCTTTTGTTTCAATTTTCACCTGTTCGTCAATCCAGAACAGGCCGCCATAGCTATAGCCACTATTTCCGCCATCAAGGGGCCAGTAGAGCAGCTCGCTCTTGGGGGTTGCCGGCACCTTGGGCAGTTTTATCCAGCGCCAGGCCCCTTCCCGGGTATAGGGCACCTGATAGGCTGGCACGAAGCTGGCCAGCTCGTAGAGCCGCTGCTGGATCTGCCGTGACAGGGTCGCCTTTTTGGCAAAATCGAACTCTTTGTCGTACTGATCCACCAGTGCCGTGATGGCCTCGTCATCTATGTTCATGATGTTGTTGGTCTGGGGCTTGTTGGCATTGACCTTGTGGAAGAACTCCCAATAGGCTGGATAGCGACTACCCGACCATGCCATCCAGGCGCTCTGGTGCTTCTTCTCCAGCATGGATTTGAAGCCGGCCGAGGCATCCATCAGGTTGAGTTCCAGATTGAGCCCCGCCTTCTTGGCCTCTTCTCGCAGCAGGGTGAGGCGCTGGGCATGTTCCGCCGTGGTGTAGGTGATGCTCAGGGTCAGCGGCTGCCCCTGATCGTTTTGCAGGGTGCCGTCGGGGCCGGGTTTGGTGAAACCGGCCTTGGCGAAGTAGTTGCGCGCAAGCTGGGGATCAAACGGGCGGGCCTTGAGCTCGGTGTTGGTGAAATCCCCCTGGCCGGAGCCGTAGCTGTTGAGGCGCTGGTAGTCCCCCCGCAGCAGGGTGGTGAGCATCTTGTCGAGGTTGAGAGCGTGCTGGATGCCGAGCCGCACGTTGAGGTCGCGCAGCAGCGGGTCGGCGGTGTTGAGATAGAGTCCCATGGGGGATTGGGGAGTCTGGTTGTAGAACCAGCGCCGCTCGATATAACCCTTCTCGAACTCGGCAGTTTTGGTCTTGTCGTGCCACCAGTTGGGCATGACCAGCGGGAAGGTATCCAGCTCGCCGCGCAAGAAATGCTGCCAGGCGATGTTTTGATCCCGCAGCACTTTGATTTCTATCCTGTCCGGATTGAAGCGGTGCTGGAAGTATCGCTCATCATTCCCCCACCAATCCTTGATCCGCACTAGGCTGACCGACTTGCCCTTCTTCACCTCGCCGAGTTGATAGGGGCCAGTGACTGGCAATATCTTCCAGTTGTACTCCTTGACCCAGTTGCCGGTGAGCGTGATGGCGTGGCTCGGCTCCGGGCTGAACGGCAAGGACTCCAGCAGATCTTGCCGGCTTTTCTCGCTGCCGCTGGTGATGGCGAGGGTACGGTCATCGAAGCGGGTCACCCCTGTGATCTGGGTGCTGTAGTAGTTGTTGTACCAGGGATCGTTTATCTCCTTGCTGCGCATCATCTTGAGGGTAAACACCCAATCATCGGCGGTGACGGGCTGGCCATCCGACCAGCGTACCTTGGGGTTGATGCGAAAGTAGAGGGTCTTGTTGTCGGCACCGAAGGCCCACTCATTTGCCAGCATGGGAATGGGGTTGCCGGTGACCGGATGGGTGCTCAACAGCGGCAGATTGGTCTCCCTGACATAACCGGCAAACCCGCCATTGGAGTCGGGGCCGAATTTGCGCAGGGTTAGTGGAAAGCTCTGGATAAAGCCGTGGAAGGTGCCGCCCCGTCTGGCGGCCGGATCGGCGTAGACAGGATCCGTGTTGTTGCTCTCCCACTTGAGATCAGCCGGCAGAGTGGCGCTCCAGCCAAGCTGGCACCAGCACAGGGTCAAGGTGATGGCGGCAGTACGAATAAGGGGTGGGACGGGGTTGACCCCGGCTGAGGCTGTCGATGGCATATCCTTGCTCTCTCCTGATGCAGGTCACGCTCTGGTGATGCGAGTCCCGATGGGGACTGGCTCATGATGGAAATTTTCACCAGCCGGGTCAATGGTGTGCGGCAAATAACCGGATGACCATCAAGGCGCCGTCTCTTGCGTGAACCAGCGCAGCCGGCCACCCAGCAGATGTACCACGAAGCCGAGCAACACCAGACCAGATCCCAGCCACTGCAAGGGGGTGGGGTGTTCATCGAGCAGCAGGGCGGCCGCTACCATGCCGACACAGGGCACCAGCAGGGAGAGTGGCGCCACCTGCGCCACCGGATAGCGCATCAGCAGCCGGCCCCACAGGCCGTAACCGAGCCAGGTGGCGACCAGCGAAAGGTAGAGCACGCACAGCAGCCCCTGCCAGCTGAAATTGAGCAGGCTGGCGGCAATCAGCTCCGGCCCTTCGAACAGCCAGGAGAGCGCGAAGAAGGGCAGTATGGGCACCAGGCCGCCCCAGGCGATGAGGCTGGGCAGGGAGGTTTGATAGCGCAGACCAATCTGGCGATTGATGACGTTGCCAAGGCCCCAGCAGGCGGCCGCGCACAGCGTCAAGACGAACCCGAGCAGGGTCAGGTTGCCCTCGCCATGGGTGGCGATGAGATAGAGACCGGCGCCCGCCAGCGGCAACGCTACCCAGTGGTGGGGCTGCCAGCGCTCCCCCAGCCAGAGCATGGCGAACAGCAGGGTGAACACCACTTGGGATTGCAGCACCAGCGAGGCCATGCCCGCCGGCATACCGAACTTCATGGCGCAAAACAGGAAGGCAAACTGCCCCAGACTGATGGCGCCGCCATAGGCCAGCAGCCAACGCCAGGGCATGGCGGGTCTGGGGACCAGCAAAATAGCAGGGAAGACGACCCCGACGAAACGCAGCGCCCCCAGCAGCAGCGGTGGTATCCCCTCCAACCCCCACTTGATCGCCACGAAGTTGAGTCCCCAGCAGAGGATGACCAGGGCGGCCAGACACTTGTCCTTGGTTTGCATACTCAGTCCTTGTCATCAGCGAAATGGCGATCCGCGTTGCGCGGGCGGATCGGCAAGTGGACGAGCATACCCCTGAGAGGGTGGCTGGCGTCAAGCCGCCAGGCGGGGGCGCGGGTCCAGGCGGCGAGCCGCAATGACAGGTTCAGGCGGTGACGCAATGCAGGGTGATGCCGCGGGCCACGATGGCGGCGCGCATGGGGGCGGGCAGCGCATCGTCGGTGACCAGCAGGCTGATCTGGCCCGGCGCACCCAGCTGGCTGGGGTGGATGGCGCCAAATTTGCTGCTGTCGGTGATGACCACATTGGTCATCCTCTTGGCCAGCACGCTGTTGACCACGTCGGCCCGCATCATGTCGCGGCTGGTGAAGCCCACTTCGGGGTGAAAACCGTCGACCCCGATGAAGGCCTTGGAGAAGTGCACCTGTTCGATGCACAGCCTGGTCAGCGGCCCCACCACGCTCTCGCTCTGATGCTGGAACAGCCCGCCGAGCAGCACCACCTGAGCCGGGGTGTCTTTGAGCAGATGGGCGATATAGCTGCTGATGGTGATGATGGTGACCCGTTTGTGCAGGGCAAGGTGGCGAGCCAACATGGCGTTGGCGCTGCCCCCTTCGATAAAGACCGTCTCGCCATCTTCCACCAGCTGGGCGGCCCGTTCGGCGAGGCGCTCCTTGAGCAGGTAGTTGATGTTCATTCGGGCATCCGGGTCATCGGTCTCCAGTGCCATGGCCGAGCCGTGCACCCGTCTGAGCAGTCCCTGTTTCTCCAGCGCGGTGAGGTCGTTGCGCACCGTCACCTCTGACACCCCTGTGTGCCGGGACAGCTCTGCCACGCTCATCTTGCGGGCCTGATGGACCAGGGTGAGGATCAGTTGGTGGCGTGGATTCATGGTGTGCTCGCATGCAAGATGGTGGATAGCGGCAAGCCACCCGTGGGGTGGCTTGCCAATCATAGGACGGCACAGTGCCATCGAAAGGGCCCCGTCAGAGACTATGCTCGGTGCGGGCGATGATATCATCTTGTGCATCCGGGGATAAGGCGGTGAAGAAGGCGGAGTAACCGGCCACCCGCACCACCAGATCCCGGTACTGATCCGGATGGGCCTTGGCTGCCAGCAGGGTTTCGCGCGAGACGATGTTGTACTGCACGTGCCACCCCTTGTGCACCTCGAAGAAGGTGCGCAGCAGGCTCATCAGCTTGGCCTTGTCCCGATCATTTTCAAGGCTGGCCGGACTGAGCTTCTGGTTGAGCAGCACGCCGCCGAGGATCGCCGCCGTGGGCAGTTTGCCGATGGAGTTGAATACCGCCGTGGGGCCGAGGCGATCCGAGCCCGAGGCGGGGCTGGCCCCTTCCGCCAGCGGGGTGCGGGCGTGGCGGCCATCCGGGGTGGCCAGGGTGGCCGCACCAAACGGCACGTTGGCCGAGATGGAGGAGGTGCCCGCATAGTAGGTGCCGCCAATGGGGCCGCGGCCGAAGCGGGTGTTGTGCAATCCTTTTAGCTCGTCGATGTAGCTCTGGTAGGCCTGTACCAGCAGCAGGTCTACCTCGTCCAGATCGTTGCCATATTTGGGGGCGGCGTTGGTGAGGCGCTGGCGCAACTGCTCCCCCGCCAGCCCGGCAAAGTCTTGCTCCAGCGCGGCAGCCAGTTCGGCCTGATCCACCACACCCTGTTCGAACACCAGTTTCTTCAGGGCCGCCAGACTGTTGCCGAGGTTGGCGATCCCCACCTGCAGACCGGAGACCCAGTCATAGACGGCGCCCCCCTCCTTGACGGTCTTGCCGCGTTCGATACAGTCATCTACCAGCGTGCTGCAGAGGATGTCGTGGGCCTGCGCTTCCAGCACGCTGTCGACCACGCAGTCGATCTCGATGGATTTGCGGGTGAAGTAGCGTACCTGCTCATCCCAGCGGGCCATCACCTCGTCAAAGTTGCCAAAGCTCCCGTCTCGCAGCGACTGGGGCTGGGGCAGGAATACTTTGCCGGTGGTGGCATCGCGGCCGCCATCGAGGGAGGCCAGCAGGATACGGGCGAAGTTGATAAAGCTCATGCCGGTGCAGCGGTAGCCCCACTTGCCGGGCACGGCGGTCTCGATGCAGCCGATGGCGGCATAGTGGTGGGCATCCTCCACGCTCACCCCGAGCTTGATGAACTCGGGGATCACCACCTCGTCGTTGTTGAAGGCGGGCATGCCGAAGCCGCAGCGGATCACCTGAATGCAGGCGTCGAGGAAATCCTCGCTCATCCCTGCGTGGTAGCGCACCGAGAGGTTGGGTTGGGTGGATCGCAGCTGGCCGCAGGACTCCAGAATCGCATAGGAGAGGCCGTTGACCGCGTCATGGGCAGCGCCATCCCGCCAGTTCTGGCCACCGATGGTGACGTTTTGATAGAGCGGACTGCCGGCGGAGGCCTTGGAGTGGGTGCCGGAGCGGATCTTGTTCACCTCCAGCAACTTGAGCCAGCATCCTTGCAGCAGTTCGATGGCGCGGGGGCGTGACAGGGATTCCGACAGCTCAACTTCGCGGCGATACCAGGGGTAGAGGTATTGATCCATCCGGCCGAACGACACCGAGTGGCCGTTGGATTCGATCTGCAGGATGAGCTGGATAAAGTAGCAAAGCTGCAGCGCCTGCCAGAAGGTCTCGGGAGGCTGGTGGGCGATGTGGGCGCAGTTCAGCGCCATGATCTGCAGCTCGGCTTGACGATCTTGTCGTGATTCCTGCTGGGCCATCTCGCCGGCCAGGGTGGCGTAGCGCCCGATGTGATCGCTGACCGCCTCCAGGGTGATGGCGACGGCGTGCAGGAACTGCTCGCGCTGCAGATCGGCCCAATCCGCCAGATCCAGCCGACTGCGCCGCTCGGCCACCTTGGCCTTGAAGCCATCGAGCCCCAGCGTGAGCAGCTCCTCGTAGTTGACCGCGAGGTGGGCATCCCCCGAGGTCATGTTGCCCTCGGCCTTGATGATGCCGCTCTCCAGCAGCGCTTTCTGCTCGTCGGTAAAGAGGCCGAAGCAGCGATCCTGCACCGTCTGGCCGCGCCAGAAGGGGGTGAGGGCATGGATGATCGCCTTGTCGGTTTCGCTGACCGCAAAGCCGGCACCGGGTCTGTCTGCCAGCTCGTCGATCTCCTTCTCGATCCAGCTCACCGTGTATTCGGGAAAGAGCGGCGCCGCCCGTACCTGACTGGCCTGATTGCCGACGATAAGTTCGTCGTGCTTGATCCAGATGGTGCGTTCCTTGAGGTGATGAGCCAGCGCCAGGGCGCGGCGCACCGGCAGCGGGCGGGCGAGATGAGCCTGATAGGCTTGCGTGTAGTGGTGGGCACGCTCGGTGCAGACCGGTGGCTGAACGATGTGGATCAGGCTCTCCTTGTGGGCGCGGATCCGCGGGCTGAGGGTATGGAGGTCGAGCTGGGTCATGATCTTATCCTCTGGTCACAGGGGTCAGCCCCTGACGTTGGGCGTATGCGTGGGCGAAGCGGAGTAAATCGGGGTCGTCGAGCGGTGTCTCCGGTGCCTGATAGGGCAGATCCAGCAGGGCATATTTGCCCATCCCCAGCGTGTGGTAGGGGAGGAAGTGGATCTCCTGCACCGTGCCGAGGCTGGCGGCGGTGTCGGTGATGGCTTCGATTGATGTGCGGTCGGCATTGAAGCCGGGAATGAGCGGTACCCGGATCTGCATCGGCACACCGCGCTCGGCGAGGCGTTTGAGGTTCACGATGGGCAATTCCACCTTGCCGCGGGTCCAGTGGAAGAAGCGTTCTTTATCCACGTGTTTGAGATCCGCCAGCACCAGATCCAGCGAGGGGAGGCTTGGCTCAATCTGGTGCCAGGGCACATGCAGGCAGCTCTCGACCGCGGTGTGCAGCCCTTGTGCCTTGCAACGGGCCAGCAGGGCAGCGGCAAAGTCGGGCTGCATAAAAGGCTCGCCACCGGAGAGGGTGACGCCACCGCCGCTGCGCTCGAAGAAGGGGCGATCCCGCAGTATGGTGTCCATCAGGGTGTCCAGCGTTTCATCCCGGCCGCACACCTGTAGCGCTTCGCTGGGGCAGAGACCGCGCAGCCGCTCCATATCCTGAATACTGAGGGCTGAACGGGTGAGCTGGATGCCCTCGCTGTCACGCAAGATTGCCGGACAGGCCTGGCTGCAGAGCTGGCATCCCTCGATGCATTGGCGCCGGTCGAGTAGTATGTCCGGCTTGGGAGAGCGGCTCTCCGGGTTTTGACACCACAGACAGGCCAGCGAACACCCCTTGAGAAATACCAGGGTGCGAATGCCGGGGCCATCGTGGGTTGAATATCGTTGCAGGTCGAAAATCATACCGCCTCCTTTTATTTTTCATTCTATTTGCTTTCATTCGAAAGTTGATTTGATTTCGATCAAGCAATTTGCAGATGTTTTATCGCTAGAATGGCGACATATTGAACATCCCGTTAAGGAGTTAGAGATGGAGCTGTATCTCGATACCGCCGATGTGGCGGCAGTGCGTCGCTGGTCACGGATCCTGCCGTTGGCCGGTGTCACCACCAATCCTTCCATTACTGCCGCCGGGGGATTGCCGCTGAGCGAGCTGCTGCCCGCCCTGCGCGACGTGCTGGGGCCCAAGGCTCGCTTGTTTGCCCAGGTGATGGCCAAAACCGAAACCGAGATGGTGCGTGAGGCGTTCGCCCTGCGTGAGCTGGACCCCGATCTGGTGATCAAGATCCCGGTATGCGCAGAGGGGTTGGCGGCGATCAAGAGCCTGACCGCCAACGGTGTGCCGACTCTGGGCACGGCGGTCTATACCCCGTTGCAAGGCTGGCTGGCGGCGGTAGCGGGGGCGGAATATGTCGCGCCTTACGTCAACCGGCTGGATGCTCAGGGCGGCGATGGCATCGCCACAGTGCAAGAGCTGCAACAGCTGCTGGCGCTGCATGCACCAAAAAGCAAGGTGCTGGCGGCGTCATTCCGTACTCCCCGTCAGGCCCTCGACTGCCTGCTGGCCGGTTGCCAATCCATCACACTGCCACTCGACGTGGCCGAGCAGTTGCTGAACGTACCCGCGGTGGATGCGGCATTGGCGAAGTTTGATCAGGATTGGCAACGGGCCTTTGCCTGAGGTCAGCGGCCGGATTGAGGGGGTGTAGAGGAGGGGTGGCGGGCGGACTAAGCTATAAGAGACAACCCGGTGTGACGGGCTGATGTCGATGGCTTATCGGAGGTGCCTCATGAGCGACCATACCCTGTTGCCCCATGGTGAAGATCTGCGTCGCGCAGTGCGCTGGCTCGGCGAGCACCATCAACACGACATCCGGGCCATCGAAGAGGCCTGCATCCGCTTTGATCTGTCGCCGCTGGATGAGGAATTTCTCATCCAGCATTGTGTCGAGCGGTCCCGGGAGGGTGGGAGCAATTAGACGAAGTTGGCGAGGCTGATGCCGAACTCCTTGGGATCGACTGTGCTTTCTATGCTCTCCTGTACCCCCGACTTTGCCAGATCCAGCCACTGCACCTCGAGGTAGTGGCGCTGGGTGGCGTGATAGATCACCTTCACCACCGGTTTGAGCGGTTCATGGGGATTGCGCTGCATGACGATGGCCAGCCGCTGGTTGGAGAGCTGCACCAGGGTACCCACCGGATAGACTCCCATGCACTTGATGAACTTGGTCACCAGCACCCGATCGAAATGGTGGTCGGCCCCCTTGAGCAGGATCCGGAACGCCTGAGTCGGCTGCATCCCCTGCTTGTAGACCCGATCCGCCGTCACGGCGTCGTAGACATCGACAATGCCGCTCATGCGGGTATGGAGGGAGAGTTGATCTCCTTTGAGGTGGCGGGGATAACCCGTGCCATCGAGTCGCTCGTGGTGATTGGCGGCGACTTCCAGCATGGTGGCCGTGATACCGGGGGTATGGCTGAGGATGTCGTAACTGTGCACCACATGCTGTCGCATCACGGTGAACTCTTCATCGGTCAGCTTGCCCGGTTTGTTGAGCACCTCGTCCGGGGTCATGATCTTGCCCACATCGTGCAGCAAGCCCCCCAGCGTCAGCTCCTTGAGCACGCTGCGATCCAGGTCCAGATAGCGGCCGAAGTTGGCCAGCAGGATGGCCACGTTCATGGAGTGCTCCATCAGGTAGGCATCCTTGGCACGAATGCGTGCCAGGCAGAGCATGGCATCGCCGTGGGTGAACATGGTGTCCACCATCTCTTCGGCCACTGCCGCCAACGGCGTGATGTCGATGGGCTCACCCGCCTTGAGATGACGGATGAATTTGCCCTGCAGCTCGCGGGCTTCCTGATAAAGGCGGCGGATCTTGAGTTCACGGCCCTCACCGCTCGCACTGCCTGCCGGGCGCTGTGATGACGCAGACAAGGCGGCCGGGTCGGGGGAGATGATCTGTTCTATGCCGGGCAGCTTGCTGCGGGCGAGATCCACGCGCACTGTGAGCACACCGCGCCGGACCAGATCATCAATCTGCTGGCGGGTGGTCACCAGCCCCATCTGGGCGATCTCCATGCCGCCTGTCTGGCTGATGATGGCGATCACATACATGCCGGTTTGCAGCTGGTTGACGGGAATGACGGGGTGAGGAGTGTGCGACTTCATACGGCTTCCTGACGTTATTATTATGCGGAACGTTAGACCCTCTGCAGGCAGTCTAACACCCGCGCCTGGCTTCGTCATGACGACATGGTCTGCATCGCCACCGCTTAGTGCTGGAGTTGTGGGCCTTGCCCTATATAATGGCGCCCCTTTATTGATGGACTCTGAGGTTGTGCATGCGGCTCGATAAATTTCTTTGCGATTGTTCCGATTTGACCCGGTCCCTGGCGGGCAAGCTGATCCGGCAGGGAGAGGTCACGGTGGACGGCATAGTGGTCAAACAACCCGCTTTTCACATCAACGAGCAGAGCCAGGTCGAATTCGATGGCGTCACGCTGACGCTGGATCAGCGCAATCGCTACTTCATGCTGCACAAACCGGAAGGGTACGTCTGCTCCAACGAAGACCCGGATCACCCGACCGTCTTCTTTCTGATGGACGAGCCCGCCATGGGCAAGCTGCACGTGGTTGGCCGACTGGATCTCGACACCACGGGTCTGGTGCTGGTCACCGACGATGGCAAATGGTCCCACCGCATCACCTCGCCACGCCATGAGTGTGCCAAGACCTATCATGTCTGGCTGGCCGACCCCGTGCATCAGGATGCCATCTCCTTGTTTGCCGATGGAGTCTTCCTGCGCAACGAATCCGAGAAGACCCGTCCCGCCCAGCTGGAAATTCTGGGGGAGTGCGAGGCCCGCCTCACCATCCATGAAGGCAAATATCATCAGGTGAAGCGGATGTTTGCTTCCATTGGCAACAAGGTGGTGGGGCTGCATCGGGAGCAGATCGGTGCACTGGCGCTGGATGAGGCGTTGGCACCGGGCGAATACCGCGAGCTGACGGCCGAGGAAATCGCCCAGTTCTAGTCACCCGACCCGGCAATCAAGATCCGGTTACGTCGCCATGGAGTTGATCGAACCTGCGGGCGAAATTTGGTCGCAGGTTGGATTAATGAAGCGTATGCGGACGATAGTTCAAACCCTGCGTTGATGTCGGGCCATCTTACCCGGCTCCCAGCACCATGGCCGTACCCAGAGTGGCCAGCAGGGCGCCAGCCCAGGCCGCCAGCGAAGGGCGCTGACCCGAGTGCCACCACAGCAGGGGCAGCAGAATGACAGGGGTGGTGGAGGAGAGGATCGCCACCATGCCGACGTCCCCCTGACGCAAGGCGACCAGAATGAGCGTCATCCCCATGGCCATCGCCAGGAAGCCGTTGATGCCAATCATCCCCAGTACCTGACGGTTGATGGGGTTGTGCGGCAGTGACAGCGGCACCCGCAGCGCCCGCAAGGTGCAGTGGGCCAACAGGGCGCTGCCCATGCGGATGCCGGAGGCGCTCACCGCATCCACGCTGCCGCTCATCATCACGGGCTTGGCGATGATGGCGCCCAGGCTCTGGCAGAAGGCGGCCGTCAGACCCAGACCTATGCCGATGGCGAGATGCCCGCGCACCTGTTCCCACTCGTTGTGCTCATTGCCGCCACGCCGGCCGAATAAAATGGCGAGCATGACGCCGGCAAACACCAGCAAGGCCCCCACCAGTCGCCAGCCACCGAGCTGCTCGCCAAACAACCAGAGGCCGAGCAGGGCGGAGAAGAGGGCATGGCAGGAGAACAGCAGGCCGCTGCGCCTGGGGCCCAGCCGGTTCATGCAGGCAAACAGGGCGGTATCGCCGACGAAGATGCCGATAAGGCCCGACAATGCCAGCAGGGGCAGGGCGCTCTCGGTGAGAGATTGCCAGCCGCCGGTGGCGAGGCTGACGGAGCCCAGCATTAGGCTGACCAGAAACATGCGCCAGCGACTGTAGGCAAACGCTCCCAGGTGACGGGCCGGTTTGACGGAAATCAGGGCCGCCACTGCCCACAAACTGGCCGCAGCCAGCGCCAGCCACTCATACCCCATAACAACTCCTGAAAATGTAGCTAAATCGAAAGACGCATCAGGCCGTTACCGGCGACAGCCATTCGCACTTCATAAAAAACTACAGAAAAAAATAGCCCGAAAGACTCCATCTCTTGAGCAAGCCCGATACAATACGGGGCGTCTTCGGGGATAACAAGCGCAGCATCATGCATTCGTATTCAGGCGAGCAGCCGGCCTTCCCCCTTCTTGAAATAAAGTGAATTGAACGAGGTTTATGTCATGGTTTTTTGCCCCGCTTCCCGGCCAGCCCGTCGCTGGCTCTCTCCCTTGCTGCTGGGTCTGTTGATGGCCCCTTCAGTGCAGGCCACCACTGTGTCCCAAGAGCCCGCGTTGTCGGACCGCCAGACTCTGGTCAAGGGCAACGGCGCCGAGCCGGAATCCCTCGACCCTGCCCAGATCCGCTCCGGTTTCCCCGGCGAAGTGGTGCTGGTGGACTTGTTCGAGGGGCTGGTGAGCGAAGATGGGCAGGGGCGGATCGTGCCGGCCCAGGCCCAGCGCTGGGAGACCAGCGAGGATGGGCTGGTCTGGCGCTTCTTCCTGCGCCCGCAGCTCAAGTGGTCCAACGGCGAACCGCTCGGCGCGCAGGATTTTGTCTATGCCTGGCGGCGACTGCTGGATCCGGCGCAGGGCTCCCCGTCTGCCGGGTTGCTGCTGGCGACCGGCATCAACAATGCCCAGTCCATCTACGCAGGGGCGCTGGATCTCAATACCCTGGGGGTGGAGGCCGAGAGCGAGCAGATCCTGAAAGTGACCCTGGAGCGGCCTGTGCCCTATTTCCTGCAGCTGATAAGCCAGCGTCCCTTCGTGCCGGTCAACGAGAAGGCCATCAGCCAGTTTGGCAAGCAGTGGACCCAGCCGGGCAAGCTGGTCAGCAATGGCGCCTACAAGCTGGTGAACTGGGTGCCCAACGAGCGCATCGAGGCGGAGCGCAACGTCCAGTATTGGGATGATGCTCATACCCGGATCCTGCGGGTTACCTATTTGCCGCTTGCCTCCCAGCACGCCGAGCGACTGCGCTACGAGGCTGGCGAGATCCAGCTCACCAACAAGGTGGCGCTGGAGTATTACCAGAAGACCAAAGACGCGACTCCCGAGCGGATCTGGGGCCTGCCGCTGCTCGGCACCTATCTCTATACCTTCAACCTGCGTCGCCCCGAGTTGCAGGATGTGCGGGTGCGTCAGGCGCTGGCCATGACCATAGATCGCCATTTGCTGACCGAGAAGGTCAGCGGCCAGGGTGAGCAAGCCGCCTGGTCGCTGCTGCCCACCATGCCGGGTTATGAGGCGTTGAGCTCACCACTGGCTTTGCAGGATCAGCCGACCCGGCTGGCCAGGGCGAGCGCGCTGCTGGCACAGGCTGGTTACAACAGCGCCCATCCCCTCAAGCTGACTCTGACCTACAACACCTCCGAAAATCACAAGAAGCTGGCACTGGCGGTAGCTTCCATGTGGAAGCCGCTGGGGGTGGAAGTGGCGCTCAACAACATGGAGTGGAACGCCTATCAGGTGGCCAAAGACAGCGGGGACTTCATGCTGGCCCGCTCCTTCCTGTTCGGGGATTACGTGGAGCCCTCATCCATGCTCAACAGCTTCCGTTGCCAGGATCCCCAGAACGAGAGCGGCTACTGCAATCCGGCCTTTGACGGCCTGTTGCAACAGGCCTCGGACACCCTGGATGGTAACGTCAGGACCGGGCTCTACCGTCAGGCCGAGCAGTTGCTGATGGACGAGATGCCCGCCATTCCCGTCTATCACTACAACCAGATGCGGTTGGTGGATCCCACCCTGCGTGGCCTGCCCGTTCAGAATCTCAAGGGGGCGATTGCCACCAAGGACCTCTATTTCAGCCAGCCGTGAGGAGCATGTGATGAAGATTGCCATTATTTCGGACCTGCACGGCAGCCTGAGTGCCTTGGAACAGGTACTTGACCAGCTTGCCGCCTGGCAGCCGGATCACTACCTGTTGCTCGGCGACGTGCTCAACCACGGCCCGCGCAACCCGGTCCCGCCGGGTTATGCCCCCGCCGCCGTGGCCGATCGGCTCAATCAGCTGGCGCCGCAGATCATGGCGGTGCGTGGCAATTGCGACTCGGAAGTGGATCAGATGCTGCTGGATTTCCCCATGATGGCCCCCTACAACCAGTTGCTGGTGGATGGCCGGCGCTGGTTTGTCAGCCATGGTCATCTCTATCGCCCGGAAGCGGTGCCGCTGCCGGCAGGCAGCCTGTTCATCAGCGGCCATACCCATCTGCCCATGTTGCAGCGGGAAGGGGTGCTGGTGCTGATGAATCCAGGATCCATCTGTTTTCCACGGGGGGAGCTGGCGGCAACTTATGGCCGTTATGAAGATGGAGTATTGAGCATTCATGCCTGTGCAGATAGCGAGACCTTGCTGCGTCTGACCTTGTAAGGTGTGTGACGAAGGCGCTGATCAGGATGGCTGTGAGGGAAAACTGGAAGCGAGAAGAAAGGGATCAGGCCTTGATGCCGAATGAGCGGGTACCGGAGCGGGTATTGCCCTTGGCGTCATAGGTCAGGGAGTTGCGATCGCGCAACTTGCTGAGGAAGCTTGCCAGTCTGCGGTTGGAGACGATGCTGAGCTCGAGCAGGCGACCATTGAGATCATTTTGTTCCTGGCAGGCATCGAGCTTTTTACGCAGGCGATGCATTTGCTCGGGAAAGGCATTGAGCTGTAGTTGCAGCTCGGGCATCTGGGCCAGGGTCTGATCCAGCACTTCAATATCGGCAAGCAGTTTCTGCTTGCGCTCTGCCAGCTCGGGTAGTGCCAAGGCCTGGTGTTGCTTGAGCAGGTTGAATTCCTCCTCCAGCAAACCTTTCATCTGGGAGAGGTATTCATCTTGGGTATGCAGCAGCGAAGGTAAATCCATCATCCCAGCAGCTTGTCCAGATTGGATTCAAAGCTGAACATCTTCTTGGCCACAGCTTCGCTGTTGACCTGATATTCACCATTGGCCACGGCTTTCTTCAAGCTCTCGACCCGACTCTCATTGCCGGTAGTCGAGGTCGCGTTGAGGTTTTTCTGCATCTGTTGCAATTGCTGCGCCTCATTGGTCAAGGAGACGGAGTCAGTCTTGACGGTCGCCGCACGGTTGTCGGGGGACGAGGTCGCTGGTTTGGTATTGGCACCCTGGCTGCTCCCGGTATTTTGCAACCGGTTGTTCGCCAAGTTGTTGATATTGTTAATAGCCATAGTGTTTACCTTCGTCTGCTTTGCTGTTCGCTTACCTGTTTATCGGTGGCTGGCGTCATAACTTTAGAAAAAAAGTGATCTGAAAAACACTCAGAAGGTGACCACCACTGATCCAACTGCGTTGACTTTACCCTGCACTGTCTTTCCTGACCGAATATTGACGAGCCTGATCATGTCTCCGAAGCTGCCATCTTGCAAGGCTCGGGCCATGGTTTTGATTTGCATGCTGCTATTTTCTGCACTGAGGGTCACCTGATCGCCTTTGCACACCACGCAAACCTGAGTGAGCCGTATTGGCTGACCCGGTTTGAGCTCCCGCTTGCTGCGCACGCCTATAAGGGGGGACGGATCGCTTAAATAGTCACCGCGGATCAGCGTCTGATCCTGATAGGCTAGGGTCAGCATGCCTTCGCTGAGGATGTCGCCCTTGGCCACCGGCGCCGAGACGGTCACATAAGGCTTCTGTATGCTGACCCGTACCGGCAGATAAATATCCCATGGCTTCTCCTCCTCGCATTTGAGGTAGACGGTGGTGTTGCGACGTACCTCCATTCTGGCGGGAAAACTGATGGTGAGATGTTGTTCGCAGCGGCTCAAGGGCAGGCGTTCATCGATGGAGGCGGCTTGCACCTGTGCTTGGGCATCGAGCGGAAGATCGAGCTGGCCGAGCACAAACTCTTGTGCCATTTCTTGCAGATAACTGGTCACCTCGGATGCCGTGGCGTGAGAAATGCCGCAAAACAGCAGTAAGGTGAGGAAAAGTCTACTAATCATTTTCGCTCGCAGGCCGATAAGTTGTTCACGCATATCACCATATTTAACTATGCTTGCTTCAGAATTCGTTCGTAGTGACATCGATAGTCTGACGCAAGCCAACACGCATGCATGATTAATGCCAAGCGTTTTTAGGGAGTGTTTATGGCCAGTATTCTGGACTCGGTCAACCAACGTACCCAACTGGTGGGACAAAACCGGTTGGAGTTATTGTTGTTTCGTCTCAATGGACGTCAAAGATTTGGCATCAACGTATTCAAAGTGCGTGAAGTGTTGCAATGTCCCTCCTTGACCGTCATGCCCAAGTTGAACTCCTGCATTCGTGGGGTTGCTCATATCCGTGGCCAGACTATTTCGGTGATCGATCTCAGCATGGCGGTAGGCAAGCGTCCTATCGAGGACCTGAGCAAGTGCTTCATCATTATTTCCGAGTACAACCGTTCAGTGCAGGGCTTCTTGGTGCACTCGGTCGAGCGCATCATCAACATGAACTGGGAATCCATTCTGCCCCCTCCAAAAGGGGCCGGGCGTATCAACTACATGACGGCGGTCACCGAGGTGGATGGCGAGCTGGTGGAGATCCTGGACGTTGAACGCATCCTCAACGAGATCTCTCCGGTGTCGACCGAGGTGAGTGCCGAGTTGGTGGATGCCAGTGCCGAGCACAATACTCATGGTCGCCCCGTGCTGGTGGCAGATGATTCCTCCGTTGCTCGCAAGCAGGTACAACGAGCCCTTGAGGCTATCGGCGTGCAGTGTGTGCTGGCCAAGGATGGACGTGAGGCGCTGAACATGTTGCTGGAGATGGCCAAGAATGGCCCCATCAAGGATCAGATTGCCCTGGTAATTTCGGACATCGAGATGCCGGAAATGGACGGTTATACTTTTACCGCCGAGATCCGCAACAATCCCAATCTCAAGGACTTACATGTTATTCTGCACACATCCCTCAGTGGGGTGTTCAATCAGGCCATGGTGCAGAAAGTCGGTGCGAACAATTTCATTGCCAAATTCCAACCGGATGAATTGGCCAAGGCCGTACAAGGCGCACTCTAATCAAGAAGAACAAACTGCATGAAGACACTTTCGGACGACTTATACAAACAATTCAGCAACTTTCTGGCGGTACAGAGCGGGATCGTGCTGGGTGACAACAAACAGTATCTGGTCAAGAGTCGGCTTTCGCCCTTGATGACTCAGTTTGGTATTGAGAGTCTGTCTGATCTGGTTACGCGAGCGATGAGTGTGCGTGAGCGCGATCTGAAAATGGCAGTAGTTGATGCCATGACTACCAACGAAACATTGTGGTTTCGGGATACCTATCCATTCCAGTTGCTGACGGACAAGATTTTTCCTGAACTCGGCAAGAGCGGTCGTCCAATCAAGATCTGGTCGGCAGCATCCTCGTCCGGCCAAGAACCCTATTCCATCGCCATGACGGCGCTGGAGCAGCAGGTCAAGAAGCCGGGCACCTTGCCTGGTGGCGTCCAGATTGTGGGAACGGATATTTCCAGCACCATGCTGAACCAGTGCAAGGAAGGGGTGTACGACAGCCTGGCGCTGGCTCGCGGCTTGTCGCCGGAGCGCAAGAAGCTCTTTTTCGAAGCGTATGGCGACAACAAGATGCGGGTGGTGGAGCGTGTCAGAAAATTGACCACCTTCCGGCCACTGAACCTGCTGGAGAGTTACAGTCTGCTCGGCAAGTTCGACATCATCTTCTGCCGCAACGTGCTCATCTATTTTGCGCCGGAAGTGAAGTCCAAGATCCTCAACCAGTTCGCAGCCAGTCTCAATCCCGGCGGTTATCTGATGTTGGGGGCTTCCGAGTCACTGGCCGGTCTGACCGACAGGTTCGAAATGGTCCGCTGCAATCCCGGCATCGTCTACAAAGTCAAATAATCCCCGCCTAAATCCCCTTTGGCACATCTCTTGCTAATAATTTATCAAGCAGGAGGTGTGCTATGGCAATTTCATTCGACAAGGCATTTGGTATTCATCAATACGCGCTGAGCGTTCGCTCCAAGCGTGCAGAGGTGTTGTCCAGCAACATTGCCAACGCGGATACCCCGGGTTTCAAGGCCAGGGATATCAACTTCTCACAGGCACTGGAAGAGGCCCAGCATCAGCAGGGGGTCGGTCTGGCGACGACCAGTGAGAAGCACTTTGCCTTGCAGTCGGATGCCCCTGGCCTGACGCAGTACCGCAATCCTCTGCAGCCCGACACCGGTGATGGCAACACGGTAGACGTGCAGCAGGAGCGCAGCGAGTTCTTGCGTAACAGCCTTGAGTACCAGACCTCCCTCGAATTTATGAATAGCAAGATCAGTGGCCTGCTGAAGGCGCTGAAAGGAGAACAGTAATGAGTTTGTTCAAGGTCTTTGACATTGCAGGCTCGGCCATGAGTGCACAGTCTGTTCGACTCAACACGGTGGCCAGCAACATGGCCAACGCCGACAGCGTCAGCTCCAGTGTGGAAAATACTTACCATGCCAGGCGGCCAATCTTTGCCGCTCAGCTGGATCAGGCCATGTCAGACAAGCAGGCATCCGTCGGGGTCGAGGTGAAGGGGATTGTCGAGAGCGAGGCGCCCTTGCTCAAGGAGTACAACCCGGGCCACCCCATGGCTGACAAGGATGGCTTTATTTTCAAGCCCAACGTCAACATGGTGGAAGAGATGGCAGACATGATCAACGCCTCACGCAGTTATCAGACAAATGTGCAGGTTGCCGATTCTGCCAAGAAGATGCTGCAGCAGACTCTTCAGCTTGGCAAGTCCTGATAGGGGTAAGCACAGATGGCAGATACAAGCAGTGTGAACGGCATCAGCCGTACCACAACCCAGACCACAGGCACGACAACGACCCCCAAGAAAGAACTGGATCAGGCGTCGTTTCTGAAGCTGCTGACCATGCAGCTCTCTTATCAGGATCCGTTCAAACCCGTCGATAACGCTCAGATGTTGTCCCAGATGACATCCATGTCGACCTCGGAAGGGATCACGAGTCTGTCGACCCAGATGGGCAACCTCAATACCTTGATGACCTCCAGCCAGGCGTTGCAGGCTTCCGCTCTGGTGGGGCAGAACGTACTGATCCCCTCCAATACCGGCTATCTGGAAAAAGATGGCAAGATCTCCGGGGTGGCGGCCGTCGGCGACAAGACAATGTCGAACGTGAAAATCACGGTGGAAGATGAAAAAGGGCAGGTTGTCAAGACATTCTCTCTTGATGGAGAACATCAGGGTAACGTGGCCTTCAGCTGGGATGGGACCGACAAGGACGGCAATCCCGTCAAAGAGGGCAAGTACCAGATTAAAGCGACCGGCACAGTGGCCGGCAAATCAGAGAGTATTTCGGCCTTGACCTATGGGCGAGTAGAAAGCGTCACCCTGGGTAATGGCACCTCTCCCACCTTGGTTAAATTGAAAGGACTTGGGGCCATTTCTCTGGGGGATATCCTGGAGATCGCCGGAACCAATTCAAACCAAACCACACCATCAACGACCAAGCCTACAGCATCGATCTAAGGAGCTGGATATGTCATTTAACAATGCCTTGAGCGGTGTCAACGCGGCACAAAAAGATCTGAACGTCACCGCCAACAACATTGCCAACGTCAACTCGATCGGCTTCAAGGAGTCGCGAGCCGAATTTGCCGATGTGTATGCGAACTCGATCTTCGTCAATGCCAAGACGCAAGTCGGTAATGGTGTGGCCACGGGGGCTGTTGCTCAGCAGTTCCATCAGGGGGCACTGCAATTCACCAACAACTCGCTGGATCTTGCCATTCAGGGCAACGGTTTCTTCGTGACCTCGGACGGTTTGACCAATCTGGATCGCACCTATACCCGGGCCGGGGCCTTCAAGCTCAACGAAAGCAGCTACATGGTCAACAATCAGGGCAACTATCTGCAGGGGTATGAAGTCAACTCAGACGGCACCCCCAAGGCGGTCAGCATCAATGCTACCAAGCCCATCCAAATCCCGGATCGGGCAGGTGAGCCCAAGCAGACGACCAAAATTGAGGCCAGTTTCAATCTCCAGTCCGATTCAACACCGCAGGCTGCCGGCACCTCGGCCACAGATGCTTCATCTTTTGACCCTATCAATGATCCAAAGAGTTACGCCTCATCCACCTCGGTGACCATCTATGACTCGTTGGGGACGCCCCATGTCATCACCCAATATTTCGTCAAGGAAGCCGACCCTGCGGATGTGACCAAGCCAGCAACGCCAACAACCTGGCGTATGTACATGTACGAGGACAAGAAGCCGATCGATGTGTCTGGTGGCGTCACCACAACCATGGCGACCGGTAAACCGGCTGCGCCATTGTGTGCGCAAGTCACCTTTGATAAAGATGGCAAAATGGTGACGCCCACAACGCCAGCCACCATCAAGACCATACCGCTTGGTACCCCGGGTGCGGGTATCATCAATAATGGTGCAGACGGTACTCAGCAGGTGGAAGTCCAGTTGGGCACTGTGACCCAGTTTTCTTCTCCGTTTGAAGTGAACAAATTGACTCAGGATGGTTCCACCGTTGGCCGTCTGACCAAGGTCGAGATCACCGCCGATGGCATCGTTTCGGCGACTTACAGCAACGCCACCACCTTGAAAGTGGCCATGGTCGCCATGGCCAAGTTCGCCAACTCGCAAGGGCTGACTCAGGTGGGTGATACCTCCTGGCGCCAGTCCCTGCTCTCCGGCGATGCTTTGCCCGGCACACCCAACTCGGGTACCTTCGGCAGCATCAAGTCCTCTTCGTTGGAGCAATCCAACGTGGACTTGACCTCCCAGCTGGTAAACCTGATCACGGCGCAGCGCAACTTCCAGGCCAACTCCCGTTCGCTGGAAGTGAACAGTTCGCTGCAGCAGACCATACTGCAGATCCGCTAAGTCACACCATGATGACAAGGGCGCCTCGGCGCCCTTTTTTTCCTCTGCTTCCTCCCGTTTTATCTCCTCTCTTGCATGCCTTAACCGCTATTGGCACTCAAATTGCAGTTCTCTCTTCAGAGTCATCAGTTTGACGGAGGATCCCATGGATCACCTGCTTTATATCGCCATGTCCGGGGCCAAGGAAAACATGAACAGCCTGGCTGTTCGAAGCAACAACCTGGCCAACGCCAACACAGTCGGTTTCAAGTCTGACTTCGAGCAGGCGCGCAGCATGCAGGCGTTTGGCGAAGGCTTGCCATCCCGGGTGTTCGCCATGACGGAGCGGCCGGGCCAGAATCTGGAGCACGGCATGCTGATGACCACGGGTCGGGATCTTGACGTGGCCGTTGACGGTCAAGGCTGGATCGCGGTGCAGGATCCCAAGGGAGGGGAAGCCTACACCCGTATGGGCAACCTGCAGCTGAGTGCGACCGGCAACCTGCAGACCTCTACCGGCCTCAATGTCGTGGATGACGGTGGTCAGCCCATAGTGCTGCCGCTACCAATGGAAAAAATTGAAATCAACCGGGACGGCACCATCAGTGGTCGTCCAGAAGGTGCTGCGCCCAGCTTGCCCGAGGATTTCCAGCGCATCAAGCTGGTCAAGCCCGCCGCCGATGCGGTGGAAAAAGGTCAGGATGGCCTGTTTCGCCGCAAGGATGGCAAAAATGAAGCTGCCTCTGCCAATGTCGGTCTCATCGCAGGTTCCCTCGAGGGGAGCAACGTCAATGTGGTGGACGAGATGACCAACCTTATCCGGTTGCAACGTCAGTTTGAAACTCAGGTCAAAATCATGAAGACCGCAGAAGAAAACGACGAAGCCCAAACCCAGCTGCTGCGTATCAGCTAATCAAGGAGTTTTAAATGAACCCTGCACTCTGGATCAGCAAGACCGGCTTGGATGCTCAGCAGACCAACATCGCGGTCACCTCGAACAACCTGGCGAACGCCAGCACCGTGGGTTACAAAAAATCCCGGGCCATATTTGAAGATCTGCTTTATCAAAATATCAACCAGCCGGGTGGCCGCTCGTCGGCGGATACCGAGCTCCCTTCCGGCTTGATGCTGGGGGCCGGTGCCAAGGTCGTTGCCACCCAGAAGAACCACAGTCAAGGCAACGTGCAGACCACGGACAACTCGCTGGATTTGATGATCAGCGGCCGTGGCTACTTCGAAATCCAGTTGCCTGATGGCAGCGCCGCCTATACCCGCAACGGTCAGTTTACCCTCAATGATGAAGGGACTATCGTCACCCCGGGCAACGGCTATCCGCTGCAACCCGAAATCCAGATCCCCGAGAATGCCCAGAGCGTGACCGTGGGCGAGGATGGGCAGGTCTCCGTGCAGCTCAAGGGGGACGGCGCCTCTCAGGTGGTGGGTCAGATCAACACCACGGACTTCGTCAACGCCTCCGGCCTGCAACCCATGGGGGAGAACATGTTTGTCGAAACCCAGTCCAGCGGCGCTCCCATTCAGGGGACTGCCGGGGCGGACGGGCTCGGCGTCATCAAGCAGGGCATGCTGGAAACGTCCAACGTCAACGTGACCGAAGAGCTGGTCAACCTGATCCAGGCCCAGCGGGTCTACGAGATGAACTCCAAGGTTCTCTCGGCGGTGGATGGCATGATGTCCTTCCTGATCCAGCGTACATAAGTGGGTGATGGATGCCATGATCTCATTTTTGATCCCGCGCACATCGGTAGGAGGCGCATGATGAAAGCCATATGGATGCTGGGGCTGTTGGCGCTGGGGGGCTGCAGCAGTACTCCCAACACGGCCAAGCCAGATGATCCCGAATTCTCCCCGGTGTACGGGGAATCGGAGCCCGTCTCCGTCAGACCGACCGGGGCCATTTTTCAGCCGGATCAGGCTAACGGCATCTATTCGGACATCAAGGCGCACAGGGTGGGCGACATCATCACCATTGAGTTGTCCGAGTCGACCTCTGCCTCCAAGAAGGCCAATACCCAAAGTGGCAAGGACAACAAGCTGAGCATGGAGCCTGTCACGCTGGGCGGTGTGCCGGTCACGGCAGGTCCTTATGATCTGTCGGCGTCGCTGGGCCAGAACAGCGCTTTCAAAGGGCAGGCCAAGGCGGATCAGAGCAACAGTCTGCAGGGCAATATCTCGGTCAGCGTGGCCAAGGTGCTGCCCAACGGCAACCTGATAGTGCGCGGCGAGAAGTGGATCATGCTCAACAATGGCAACGAATATATCCGGATTACCGGCATGATCCGCCCCGAAGATGTGACGTCCGAAAACAGCGTGTCGTCACAACGGGTCGCCAATGCCCGTATCCATTACGGCGGTACCGGTGACCTGGCCAACAGTCAGGAACAGGGGTGGCTTACCAGCTTTTTCAATGGCCCCTGGTGGCCGCTCTAGGAGATGTTATGAAGTCACTCCGTCTTGTGACCCTGCTCTGCTGCCTGATGCCCTTGGGGATGGCCTATGCCTCCCGTATCAAGGACATCAGCTCGGTGGACGGGGTACGTAGCAACCAGTTGATCGGCTACGGTCTGGTCGTCGGCTTGCCCGGCACCGGCGAGAAGAACAACGCTTTCACCGAACAGACCTTCCGTACCATGCTCAACAACTTCGGCATCAAGGTGCCGGACAACATCAAGCCCAAGATCAAGGACGTGGCGCCGGTGGCCATTCATGCGGAGCTGCCTCCGTTTTCCAAGCCGGGCCAGACCATAGATGTGACGGTATCGGCCATCGGCGAGGCCAAGAGTCTGCGGGGCGGCACCCTGCTGCAAAGCTTCCTGAAAGGGCTGGATGGTCGAGTCTATGCGGTGGCACAGGGTAGTCTGGTGGTGGGTGGTCTGGGCGCCGAAGGCGCCGATGGCTCCAAGGTGGTGGTCAATACGCCGACCGTGGGCCGCATCGCCAACGGTGCGACCGTGGAGCGGGAAGTGCCGAACTCTTTCAGCCAGGGCGATACCATTACCTTCAACCTCAATCGACCCGATTTCACCACAGCTCGCCGGCTGGCGGATGTGGTCAACGATCTGGTGGGCCCCAACACGGCACAGGCACTTGATGCGACTTCAATCAAGGTCTATGCGCCGCGGGATCCTGGGCAACGGGTCTCCTACCTCGCCACCATCGAGAATCTGGAAGTGGATCCGGCCAGCGAGGCTGCCAAGATCATCGTCAACTCCCGTACCGGTACCATCGTCATCGGCAGTCAGGTGCGACTCAAGCCGGCGGCCATCAGCCATGGCGGGTTAACAGTCACAATTGCTGAAAACAAACAAGTTTCTCAACCTAACCCGCTTGCAGGGGGACAGACCACAGTCACCAACAATTCCACCATCAATATACAGCAGGAGCAGGGGCGCATGTTCAAGCTGGATACCGGTGCGACTCTGGATGATCTGGTGAGAGCGGTGAATCAGGTCGGGGTGGCTCCCGGCGATCTGATGGCGATCCTCGAGGCGTTGCAGCAAGCCGGCGCCATCGAAGGTCAGCTGATCATACTGTAACAAGCGGCAAGGGGTTGCCACGGGCGGCAATGAGGTAAGCAAAATGGCAGAATTCGACACCAGCAGCGGCGCGAACATGGGGATGGTGCAGGATATCCAGAACCTGGATCGTCTGCGCCAGTTGAGCCAGAGCAAAGAGGGCAAAGCCGATGCGCTCATGGCGGCCTCTCGCCAGTTTGAGTCCATCTTCACCCAGACTCTGTTTCAGGGCATGCGTCAGGCCAACCAGGCGCTGACTCAGGACAACCCCATGAACAGCAGTTATACCCAGTTCTATGAAGGCATGCTGGACGAACAGCGGGTGGCCGACATGACCAGCAAGGGCGGCATGGGACTGGCCGAGATGGTGGCCAAACAGCTCTCTCCAGAGACCTTTACCCGTCATGATGGACGTGTGCTAAAGATGCCGCAGCGCACCGAACGAGTCTACAAGCCCTATCAGCCCCCTACCTCTGCCCCTCACGATCTTATCTCTGCCTCAAAAGTTGGCAAAGATTTTGCTGATAACGAAATGAGTGCTGACGCTCAAGCGTTGAAAGTGCCACGCCGTCCCCATCGCAGTGTTCCTCCTATGGGGGCAGCACAAGGGATACAAGATGTGCAGACGACCAAAGCGCTGGACAAGACGGCACAAGTGTTTGAAACCCCGGAAGAGTTCGTCAATCGTCTGATGCCGCTTGCCAAGAAGGCGGCGGACAAGCTGGGGTTGAGCCCGGCGGTGCTGGTGGCTCAGGCGGCGCTGGAAAGCGGTTGGGGCAAGCGAGTGATCAAGGACGGGGAAGGGCAGATGACCCATAACCTGTTCGGCATCAAGGCCGATCCCCGCTGGGAAGGCCCCAAGGCGGTGGTCAGCACTCTGGAATATGAGAAAGGGGTAGCCTCGCGCCAGAAGGCGTCGTTTCGCTCCTACGAGTCGTTTGAAGATAGCTTCAACGATTATGTCGATTTCCTGACCTCGGGTTCCCGTTACAAGGGGGCCCTGGCCAAGGCGGACAGTCCGGATCACTATTTTGAGGCCTTGCAACAGGCTGGATATGCCACCGATCCCCAGTACGCCAGGAAACTGAAACAGGTATTGCGCAGTGATGCCATTGCCCAATACACAGAAATGGAGTTGTAAGTCATGGCAAGCGATCTGCTTGGAATTGGTACCTCGGGTGTGATGGCCCAGCAGCGGTTGCTGCAGACCACCAGTAACAACATAGTGAACGTCAATAGCCAGGGCTATGTGCGTGAACGGACCCTGGTTTATACCAATGCCAGCGGATTGGGGGCGGGCGACATGCTGACCGAACGGGTCATCAATGCCTATGCCCAGGGTGAAGTACGCCGCGACACCTCCGCCTACTTTGCCTCTTCTACCCGCTACGAGCAGCTCTCCAATACAGATTCACTGCTGGGGGATACCAGCAACAGTGTCGGTGCCGCCATCAGCTCCTATTTTGAAGCGTTTCATACAGCTAACGAAGCACCCGCCGATGTCTCAGGGCGCAAGACCACCCTGAGCGAGCTCGGCGGCATGGTCAATCGCTTTCATACCTTGTCTGCCCAGCTGGACAAGCAGTCCGATACCATCAACACCACCATAGGTGACGAGACCAAACGGGTGAACAGCCTGATCAACAGCATCAACGATCTGAACCAGGCCATCGTCCGTACCCAGGGGTCACCGGAAGAGAACCTGATGCTGTTCGATCAGCGGGATGAAGCTATCCGCCAGCTCTCTGAAAAAATGGAGATCCGCACCGTGCCTCAGGCCAATGGCAGCATGCTGGTCAACATGAGCACGGGTCATTCGCTGGTACTCAATGGCAGTGTGGCCCAGTTCAATATTGTATCGGGCAACCCTGACTCCCGGGAATCCGAGTTGCAGCTGACCATGGGCACCAACAAGAGCACGATCAATCAGGATGATATCGGTGGCGGGATTGGCGGTCTGTTCTCCGCCCGCAACGATCTGGAGCCTGCCAAGCGTGAGCTGGGCCAATTGGCCGCTGCCATGGCCGATGCCATGAATCAGCAAAACCGGTTGGGCATGGATCTGGACAATGAGCTGGGGGGGGATCTTTTCTCCCTCGAGGCGAGCGACGGTCTGCCTTATGACCAGAATACCGGCACGGGGGCCGCCAAAGTCAGCTTTGTACCCGGCAAAGGCAGTGAGGTGACCACCTTTGATTACGAGGTGCAGTTCAGCAGCGCCACAGGTTATGAGGTGTTCTCGCTGGACAAGGATGGCAATCGTACTTCGCTGGCCACTGGTACGACCCCCCCCGCCACGTTCCAGGTGCCCGGTCATGGCATCGAGATCGATCTGTCCGGTACGCCGGCGGCGGGTGACAGGATCCTGTTGCAACCAACCAAGCGGGCGGCTGCGGGATTGGGGCAGCTTGCTACCCGTCCGGAAGATCTGGCGCTGGCCTCTCCCCTCAAGGCGGACAAGGGCAAGAACAACTTCGGTTCTGCCGAGATCAAGATCAATGGGATCTTCAACACCAGCACGGGCTCGGGTTTTGGTACCAATACGCTGGATCCGGCCTCGCCTCAGATAGTGAAGATCGACAACAGCGGCAACTACGAGGTCTATGCGGCGGATGGCACTACCCTCATCGGGGTCGCTCCGGCGTCCAGCAAGGGTCAGAATCTGATGTCCGCGATCGTCAATCCCTTCCCGGCCGGCACCAATGTCTATGCGGATCCCAAACAGACACCGGGTTATGAGTTCAGCATCAATGGCTCGGTGCAGCCCAAAGACAGTTTTACCCTGAGTTACAATCAGGATGGGTTTGCCGACAACGCCAACGGCTTGGCGCTGGCGGAGCTGCAAAACAAGGATCTGGTGCGCAAGAGCAGCAATGCCGGAACCGGCAGTGACAAGATGACCTTCAACGAGGCTTACACCGGCTTGGTGACAGGGGTGGGCAACAGTACTAGCCAGGCCAAGACATTGCTCAAGGCCAACGAGGCGAAATTGACCCAGAGTACCAATATTTTCGAGAGTGTCTCCGGCGTGAGTCTCGAGGAGGAGGCGGCCAATCTTATCCGCTATCAGCAGTCTTATGCGGCATCGGCCCAGATTGTCAGCACCGCCAAGACCATTTTCGACACCCTGTTGTCATCAGTGAGGTAAGCAGATGCGTATTACCACCAACATGGTTTATAACCGGAATTTATCCTCGCTGAACAATGCCAATGAGCGGTTGAGCACAGCCTATGAACAGCTGATGACCGGGAACAAGTTCAAGACTGCGGGGGAAGATCCCTCCGGCATGAGCCAGAAGATGGCGCTGACCAAGGAGATCGACCTGTTCAAGCAGTACGGGGTCAATGGCAGCCTGCTGGAAAACAGCCTCGGCCATGAAGAGACGGTGCTGACCGCGCTCAACAACGCCATGACCAGTGCCCAGACCCTGATCCAGAAGTCCAACGACTCGGCGGTGGGCTCCGACGATCGCATGGCGATAGCCAGCGAACTGGAGGGGCTGCAGAAGCAGATGTTTGACCTGATGAACAGCAAGAACTCCCAAGGCGAATATATTTTTGGGGGCAACCAGAGCAAGACCCAGCCTTTCGTCAAGGATGCCAGTGGTAATTATGTCTTTCAGGGGGATACTGGGCAGCGCAATATTCAAGTGTCGCCGACGGTTCAAATTGCGGCCAATGATTCCGGTTTCAACTTGTTTGAAATCGTACCGACCCGCAGAACCAGCAGTGCGGGCAGTGCCAATATTCAGGTCGGAATAGCCGACCAGGGAAATTTCGACAGCTTTTATCGCAACAATTATGATCCTGCCCTGGCCAGCAACCAATATACGGTTACCACGGCAGCAGGGACACCAGATACCTATGAAATAAGAGACGGTGGCGGTACTTTGCTGCAAAACGGTGACTATGTAGCAGGCAATAAAATTCCCTTCAACGGTTTGGAGTTGACGCTGGATTTGCCAGCTGGCAGCGCAGCCCAAAACTTTGTGCTGGATCCGCCCAAAAACAACAATATTCTGGATGGCATGTCCGATTTCATTACGGCATTGCGGGATCCCAATATTACTCCAGACACCTTCCAGATGAAGGTGGCTGATGCCACTGCCCACATGAAAAATGCCCGCCTGAATGTCGACCAGGGGCTGGGCGAAATTGGCGGGAGAATGAACAGCCTGGAGCAGGTGACGAGTTCGAACGAGGGACTGAGTACCTTGAACCAAGAGGCAAGAGCCAAGGTCTCAGAGGCGGATTTGTATGAAGTGATCGCCACCTTGTCAAAAGAGGATGCGGCCCTGAGTGCCACTCAGCTCTCCTTCAGCAAAATAAGCAAGCTGACTCTGTTTGACTATATTCGCTGATATTGCTTGTGCCCCGTTCACTTCCGTCTTGGCGGAGGTGAGCGGAATTTCTTCATGACATTCCGCGATTTATTACCATTATTTGTCCTCATTTAAATCCTCTTTCATGCCAATTGTAACAAGCTGTTGCCATGGGCCATTTAGCCCTTCCCGGCAGGTTGACTCCTATTGATCATTCGATAATCATGCAGCCCGCACAACAGAGGGTTGTGCGATTATTTGCAGCATCTCGTTAGGCGAGGCTCCTGTATAAACAAAGGCCACTGATCTCACGACGTCGAGAGACGCCCAAGCTCAGGACAGTTTTCATCGGATTAAGGTGTAAACCCAAGTGGCTTCCGGCATGCCGGATACGTTATACAGTGCTAAAGCTGGTACGTGGGGATGATGACACGCCGGACGGCGTCATTTCCTGCCTATTACTCGTCAATCAAATTGCTGTTTTCTTTCAGACCGCGACCGGATATCCGTTCGCGCTCAGGCTCTGCCTGGAATCACATGAGGTCCTTTGTGATGAAGAAAACACAGACATTACTCAATCGTCATCAACTGCTCGATCTGGCCACCCTGCAGGGTTGGCTGCAACATAACCTGGATCCGGTTCAGCGCGCCGATCAACTGCTGACCCTGCGTCCGGAAGAGCTCAACTGCATCTTCGATACCTTGCCCATTCGCGAGGGGGCGGCACTGCTCTGTTCACTGTCGGCGGAGTGTGCCGGGCGGCTACTGATGCGGCTGCATGCCAGCATCGTCAGCGTGTTGCAGGGAGCCATGCCCCGGCGTGACATATTGGCTATCCTGCGCCGACTCGGTAGCAGCGATCGCACCATGCTGCTCTCTCGCTTCCCGGAGCAGGTGCAGTCCACCTTCTACTCCCTGCTCGACTGGCCGACCGAATCGGTCGGTGCCAACATGCGCCATGAGTTCCTGGCCATTGGCGATCAGGAGACGGTAGGCAGCGCAAAACAGCTGATCCACGATGCCTGGGACAATGCCCAGCTGTTCCAGAACCTCTATGTGGTCAACAAAGACAACCGTCTGCTCGGCAGCATCTCGCTCAAATCCTTGCTGATTGCCGACCCTTTGTTGCCGGTGAGTGAGCTGATGGACAGGGAGACGGTGCGCATCAACGCCAGGGCGGATCAGGAGCTGGCGGCCCGCCTGTTGATTGACCGCGATCTCTCCACTCTGCCGGTGGAAGAGCAGAGCAAGCTGGTGGGGATCTTCCATGTGGACGATGCCGCCGACATCCTGGAACTCGAATCTACCGAGGATGCGGAGATGCAGGGCGGTTCCTCGCCGCTCGATACCCCCTATCTGCAGGCCACACCCTGGCAACTGTGGCGCAAGCGGGTGGGTTGGCTCTTGATCCTGTTCGTGGCCGAAGCCTATACAGGCACAGTGCTGCGGGCGTTTGAGGAGCAGCTGGAAGCCGCCATCGCGCTGGCCTTCTTCATTCCACTGCTGATCGGCACCGGGGGTAACAGTGGTACCCAGATCACCACCACCATAGTGCGCGCCATGGCGGTTGGCGAAGTGAGCATGCGCAATCTGGGGACTGTCTTGAAGAAGGAGCTGTCCACTGGTCTGCTCATCTCGGCAGCGATCGCAGTGGCAGCCTGGATCCGTGCCTGGAGTCTGGGTGTCGGTCCCGAGATCGGCATGGTTGTGACCTTTACCATCATTGCCATCGTGCTGTGGAGCGCCACAGTGGCGTCCATTATCCCCATGGTGCTGCGTCGCTTCCGCATCGATCCGGCCGTGGTGTCTGCCCCCTTCATCGCCACCCTGGTGGACGGTACCGGCCTCATCATCTACTTCGAGATGGCCAAGTGGTTGCTGCCCGAGCTGCAGTGACACCGACAGAAAGCAAGAAGGCAGCCATCGGCTGCCTTCTTTCGTTTGAGGTGAACGATCACCCGAGCTGGAACAGCAGGGGCCAGCCCTGCTCCTGGCAATAGCGGTGCTCCTTCTCCAGGTTTTGGATCAGCAGGCGGTTCTCCTCGCACCAGTCGGTGGGCAGGGTGACCACCAGCTGATCCCCGGCGGCCTGCACCCGCCACTCTGGCAGCAGGTTGTCCTGGCGTCTGTGGTGGGCCGCCACCGCAAGGCGCAGGATGCGGATGCAGCGAAGCACCGTCTGCTCATCGTGGTTGGGCAGAGCAGGCAGTTCGGAAAGTTTGAGCCCCTTGCGCTGAAAGCGCACCAGGGCCGCCAGCAGGGACTGATCGTCCTGATTGAAGCCGGGCAGGTCGGTGTGCTGCAAGATATAGGCGGAGTGGCGGTGGATGCCGCTGTAGTTGATGGCCAGACCAATCTCGTGCAACCGCGCCGCCCAGCCGAGGATGGCGCGATAGGGTTCGATCTGCATCTGCCAGGGCTCGCTCAGCGTATCGAACAGGGTCAGCACGCTCTGCTCGACCCGTGTGGCCTGACGCTTGTCGATGCGATAATGGGTTGAGAGGGCCAGCGCGGTACGCTCGCGAATGTCGTGGTGCTGCAATCGCTCTTCAAACTCATACAGCAGCCCTTCGCGCAGGGCACCGTCCGAATATTCCATTCTCTCTATGGGCAGGGAGGTAAACAGCCCAAGCAGTATGGCCACTGCGGCGGCAAATACCTCCTGACGCTCCTCGGTCAGACCGGCAAGCTTCAGCTGATCGACTCGCTTGTGGTCCAGCATTTCCCGCTTGAGCCGCTCCAGCCCCGCCAGCGTGATGCTGCCGTCGGTCCAGCCTTCTCCTTGCAGTACGTCGCGCACGGTGCGAATCGACCCTGAGCTGCCGAGGCAACTCTGCCAGCCCAGCTTGCGATACTGGTTGATGATGGGGGCGAGCTGATGTTGCGTCTCCAGCACGGCGCCGTTGAAAGCCTTGTCGCTCAGCTTGCCGTTGGCAAAGAAACGCTGGGTGAAACTGACACAGCCCATCTTGCGGCTGGTGAGTGCCTTGTGTTCGAAGCCTTCACCTATGATGAGCTCCGTGCTGCCACCGCCAATGTCCACCACCAGCACCTGGCCCTCGATATGCTGGGTATGGGCAACGCCCTGATAGATGAGGCGTGCCTCTTCCTGACCACTGATGATCTCGATGGGATGGTTCAACACCTTGGCGGCTTCGCTCACAAATTCGCGGGCGTTGCTGGCGCGGCGCAGGGTATAGGTACCGGCAATGCGGATTTGATCCGGCTTGATGTTGGTCAGCCGTTCGGCAAACAGGGCGAGGCAGTCCAGTCCCCGGGCCATGGCTTCCACCGACATGCGGCGCTGGCCGTCCATCCCTTCCGCCAGCCGTACCCGCTCCTTGATGCGATCGACGATCTGCAGACGTCCCTCGTTGAGACGGGCGATCACCATGTGAAAACTGTTCGAGCCAAGATCCACTGCGGCGTACAGGCTATTGTCCATTGTTTGACTCTATGCGTTTGAGATAGTCGTAAATTGCGACCTGGGAGCGGATCTTGCGGCGGTTGCCCCGCTTCACATACGCGTTTTGCTGATCTGCATCTATGACCCTTGCCTTGCAGGTGTCGCTGAGCTGCAGCTGCAAAATATCCTGGATGCGCTGCTTGAGGCGCTCGTCATAGATGGGAGTCCCCACCTCGATCCGGCCATCTATGTTGCGGCTCATCCAGTCGGCGCTGGAGATATAGAGCTGGGGGTTGCCCTTGTTATGGAACACCATGACTCGCGGATGCTCGAGGAAGCGGTCGATGATGCTGATCACCCTGATGTTGTCGCTGAGGCCAGGCACCCCAGGACGCAGGGCGCACATGCCGCGGATGATCATCTGGATCGGCACCCCGGCCTGGCCGGCGGCATAGAGCCGGTTGATGAGATCCCTGTCTACCAGGTTGTTGATCTTGAGGGTGATACCGCTCGGCTGGCCCGCCTTGGCGTTGGCCAGCTCGTTGTCGATGAGACGGTAGAGCTGGCGGCGGCTGTTGATGGGGGAGACCAGCAGGTGGTTGAACTTGTAGCGCCGATAGGGATATTCGATGTACTCGAACACCCCCTCCACCTCGGCGGTGATGTCCGGGTGGCGGGTCAGCAGGGAGAAGTCGGTGTAAATCTTCGCCGTTTTCTCGTTGAAGTTGCCGGTACCGATGTGGGCGTAGCGCACCGCCTCGCCATGTTCGTGGCGAGTGATGAGGCAGAGCTTGGAGTGGATCTTGAGGCTCGGCACCCCGAACACCACCTTGACCCCGGCGTCGGTGAGAATGTTGGCCCAGTCGATGTTGGCCGCCTCGTCGAAACGGGCGCGCAGCTCCACCACCACGGTCACCTTCTTGCCGTTGTTGGCGGCATCGATGAGGGAGTGGATGATCCGCGACTTCTTGGCGACCCGGTAGATGTTGATGCGAATGGCGCTGACCGCCGGATCGAACGCCGCCTGACGTACCAGCTCGGTGAAGTGGTGGAACTTGTGATACGGGTAGTAGAGCAGTATGTCCTGCTTGGTGATGGCGTCGAAAGCGTTGACGAAACCGTCGAAGTCGCGGCAATCGAGGGCTGGCAGCTTGGGGTTTTCCAGATAGTCCCGGCCCACGTTGGGGAAGCCGATGAAATCCTTGAAGTTGTGATAGCGACCACCGGGCATGATGGCGTCATAGGAGCTGATCTGCAGCTTGAGCTTGAGGAAGCTTATCATGGCGGCCGGCATTTCCCGCTCGTAGACGAAGCGCACCGGCATGGCGGTGAGGCGCTGCTTGAGGCCGTCACTCATCTTGTCCACCAGGCTCAAGTCCAGCTGGTCGGAGAGGTCATACTCGGCGTCCCGGGTCAGCTTGACCGCATAGGCGGCGATCTCGTCGTAGTCGAAGAAGCCCTTGAAGATCTCGTCAAGGCAGAAGCGGATAACGTTGTCGAGGATGATGATCTGCTTCTTGCGACGGGTGCCTTCCGGTGGCAGCTGGAAGAAGCGGGGCAGGTCATCGGTCGGCACTTCCACCAGTGCGTACTGGATCACCTGGCCGTTCTTCTTCATCTCGATGGCCAGATAGGTGTACTCATCCTTGAGGAACTTGACCGGGTTGACCTCCTTGTTGAGCAGGATCGGGATGATGTGGCGCAGCACTTTCTCCTTGAAGAAGACCCGCAGCCACTGCTGGATCGATTCAGAGAGCTGGTACTCGTTGACCAGGAAGATGTTGTGACGGGCGAGCGCTATCAACAGCTCCTTGTAGGTGTTGTCGAACGCTTCGCCGAGCGCCATCACCTTCTGCTGGATGGCGCGCAGCAGCACCTTGGCCTCGTCGTCGCCACCATGCACTTCGTTGATCAGGATGCGGCGCTTGACGTCCGACACCCGCACCTTGAAGAATTCATCCTGGTTGGAGGAGAAGATCCCCAGAAAACGGACCCGCTCTATGAGCGGCACGGTCTTGTCCATCGCCTCTTGCAACACCCGTTCATTGAATGAGAGCCAGCTCAGCTCTTTCTCTTCATACTGCTTGTCGGTGCTCATGTGATGCCTCTGTGGTCAGGTCGCGTCTGCGCGGCAGTAATGGCGTAAAAATATGACAGAGTGATGACCATCCGCTCAGTCGGTAAATGCCTGGTCTATGTCGACCACCAAATCGTCGGAGAGGGATTCCAGCGCTCTGATCAGATCGTCGAGTTCGAGCTGGGGTGGCAGAGCCACCAGGGCGTGGGCATAGAAGAGCGGTGCGCCGGAGTGGGGGGCCGGCTCGCAACCCGTGGTGAGGTCAGACACGTTGATGTCGAGCTGGCGCAATATGCTGGCCACTTCGTGGACAATGCCGGCCCTGTCGTTGCCGGTGACGCTGAGCATCACCTGACGTTCCGGCTCCTGGCCAGGCTGGCCTTCGGCAAAACTGACGGTGAGGCCGGGCAGCATCACCAGTGCCTCACACAGGCTGCGGTAGTGCTCGTCGGGCACTGTCACGTGCAGGATGCCGGCAAATTGTCCCGCCAGCTCGCTCATGGAGCTGCCCAGCCAGTTGCCCTGCTGCTGAGTGATGACATCCGCCAGACTCTCGACTATGCCGGGTTTGTCTGTGCCTATTACGGTCACGACCAATTGCTTTTGCATCCTGCTCTCCTTGGAATTGGGTTTCTGTAGCATTGTGCCTGCTGTGACAGGCCATATGAAGCCCCGCCCGGCGTAAATAGGGTGAAAAAGCGCAGAAGGGAGGGGGCGGGCCATGTTTCAGCGCTGCCTGCCACTGGGCCCCTGTGGTAGAGTGATGCCCCTCTTTTGTTTTGTGAACTGGATAGTGCGCTCATGAATACCCTTGTCGTATCGGGATTGGTGTTGTTGGTGCTGCTCTTGCTGGCGGTCTTCTGGACCCGAGGCAAGAAAGGCAAGCCGTTGCCCTATGATGTGCAGGAGACCCTGTTCAGTCCGGCCGAGCGCTCCTTTCTCGGCGTGCTGGATCTAGCGGTGGGTGACCAGGCCCGGGTGTTTGCCAAGGTGCGGGTGGCCGATGTGCTGACGCCGGAGGCGGGCATGGGCAAGAGCAAGTGGCAGCAGGCGTTCAACAAGATCAGCGCCAAGCATGTGGATTACCTGCTCTGCCATCCGGCCGACCTCTCCTTCATCTGCGCCATTGAGCTCGATGACAGTTCCCACCGCCAGCAGAAGCGCAGAGCCAGGGACAGCTTCCTCAAGGCGGCCTTCGACAGCGCAGGTTTGCCGCTGCTGCAGATCCCGGCAAGCAGCCACTATCAGGTGGAAGAGTTGCGGGATCTGATCCTGCCGCTGTTGAGCAAGACGACTGCACCGTTGAGCGACGAGCTGATGCCTGGCGAGCGTCGCGAGCCGACCTTCAGCCCCCTGTTGCTCGATGGCGTCGACACGGAAGAGACCCGTCATGGCGGACGCTCGTCTTCCAGTTCCTCGACCATGTCGACACCGGTCAAGAGCGCCCTGGTTTCTGCCACGGACAGCGAGCTGGTGGACAACTTGTTTGCCGATGTGGACGACGAAGAGGACCACCACTCGCACCAGGCACCGCATTGCCCTCGCTGCGATGCCCCGCTGGTCGAGCGGGAGGCCAAAAAAGGCCCTCATGCTGGTCGCCTGTTCATGGCCTGCAGCCGCTTCCCCGAGTGCCGCTACGCCGCGCCCCACACGAACGCCCATCACTGATCCCCTGTCGCCATTTCCGACCCCGTCATGGGGCCGGAAATGGGTGGCTGATAGCCCCGCCTCTTGTGCTTGTTCACGCCCTCATCAAAAAAAGAGGCGACAAAATTTATCTTATGTCGCAGTTGCGTCGATAAACTTAGGTTAAATGCGACATTTTTTGACAATGCGTCGGAATTTTGGCACTTTGTGCCTCCTGCATAAAGTGCGTGGCTAGACCACAGAAGCACAATAAAACAATAAGTTACGTCGACTAGTAAGAGGGATGTATATGATGGCGATGGGAGTATTGATTGTTGATGCCGATGCGCAGCGGCGCCAACAGTTGGGCACTGTGCTCTCGTTCATGGGGATCCCGTGGCAGGAGATAGTCGAGAACGAGCTGGATGTTGCCATCGAGTCGTCCGGCCCGTTGCAAGGGGTGCTGGCGGGAACCTTGACCGGCCGTTCGCTGGATGAGCTGCTGGCCAGCTTCCCCCGCGTGCCCTTCCTGTCTCTGGTCGAGGCGGACTTTCCCAACAGCAACTTCATCGGCGTCGCCGAAGCGCCCTTCACCTACGAATCCCTCACCCGTCATCTGCACTTCTGTCAGGCGTTTGTCTCCCTGCATCCCCGTCAGCAGACTCACGACAAGGGCCAGGCGCTGCTGCGTCTGCTGGTGGGCAAGGGGCGGGGCATCCAGGAGGTGCGCCGTCTCATCAGCCAGGTGGCGGAGACCGAAGCCAACGTGCTGATCCTCGGCGAGTCGGGGACCGGCAAGGAGGTGGTGGCCCGCGCCATTCACGAGCTTTCTCCCCGCAGCGGTGGCCCCTTCGTGCCCATCAACTGTGGCGCCATCCCGGCCGAATTGCTGGAGAGCGAGCTGTTTGGCCACGAGAAGGGCGCCTTCACCGGCGCCATCGCCGCCCGCCGGGGCCGCTTCGAGCTGGCCCAGGGCGGGACCCTGTTCCTCGACGAGATCGGCGACATGCCCTTGCCGATGCAAGTCAAGTTGTTGCGGGTATTGCAGGAACGGTTGTTCGATCGGGTGGGCGGTGGCAAGCCCATTCAGGCGGACGTGCGCATCATAGCGGCTACCCACAGAGATCTGGAGGCCATGATCCGCACCCAGGGTTTTCGGGAAGATCTCTACTACCGCCTCAACGTCTTCCCCATCGAGACGCCGCCGCTGCGGGATCGTATCGACGACATTCCCCTGCTGCTGCAGGAGCTGCTCAATCGCCATGCCGAGCAGCATCAGGGTATCATTCGCCTCACCCAGCGGGCCCTGGAGTCCCTGATGCAGTACCCCTGGCCCGGCAATGTGCGCGAGCTCTCCAACCTGCTGGAGCGACTGCTCATCCTCTACCCGCAACAGATAGTCGATGTGGCCGACCTGCCGAGTCGCTATCGCCTGCTGCCGTGCGAGCCGAGGGATGAGCGGCTGACCGAGATGGACGAGCGCGATGCATTGGCAGCCGTGTTCCAGGATCCCCCCGAACTGGAGCACCATGCCTGCCACTCCCGAGCCATGCAGCTGCCGGAGGAGGGGGTCAATCTCAAGGAGATGCTGGCCGACCTTGAGGTGGAGCTGATCCGTCAGGCCCTGGAATCCCAGGACGGGGTGGTGGCCCGCGCTGCCGACTTGCTCGGCATGCGTCGTACCACCCTGGTGGAGAAGATGAAAAAATACGGGATGAGCAAGGAAGTATAAGGGTCAAAGCCTTGACGCCTTTGTTCAAGGCTTTGATTTATAGTGATAATTTTAGTGGCATGGAAATTGAATAACCTGACCCAATAGCCAGTTTGAGGTCAGCTTTATGACAGCCCAGCAGCAAGACAACCCACTCCAGTCTCACGAGGTGAGCCAGCTCTACGCCATCTTCACGGCGCTGCCGACCGGTGTATTGCTGCTCGATGGCGAGGGTCGTATCACCCGTGCCAACCCCGCCGCCCTGGCGCTGCTGGGGGAGCCGCTGGAAGGCCAGGCCTGGCGCCAGATCATCGCTCGCTGTTTCCAGCCCCGTGAAGATGACGGCCACGAGATTTCCCTGCGCGACGGCCGTCGGGTGCAACTCTCGACCCAGCCGCTGCCGGATCAACCCGGCCAGCTGGTGTTCATCACGGATCTCACCGAAACCCGCAAACTGCAGGACAGAGTCAACCACATGAAGCGGTTGTCTGCCCTGGGCAACATGGCCGCCTCGCTGGCACACCAGATCCGCACACCGCTCTCCGCCGCCATGCTCTATGCGGCCAACCTGGCCAACCGCACCCTCAAGCCCGAGTCTCGCAGCCAGTTCCAGCAAAAGCTGATGGACCGGCTCAAGGATCTGGAGAAACAGATCAACGACATACTGCTGTTCGCCCGCAACGGTGACAACCAGGTGGTGACGCCCA
Source organism: Aeromonas enterica (assembly GCF_054052465.1). Classification (NCBI taxonomy): domain Bacteria; kingdom Pseudomonadati; phylum Pseudomonadota; class Gammaproteobacteria; order Aeromonadales; family Aeromonadaceae; genus Aeromonas; species Aeromonas enterica. The sequence goes on from NZ_JBSTYL010000017.1 coordinate 37,771, forward strand.
TTTCGGTCCAGGGATTGCTGGCGGAGGTGCAGGCCGGTGCCGAGGCATTTTGCAACCAGCAGGGCTGTGAGCTGCACATGGAGGCGCCCGAGCCGGATCTCTGCCTGCTCGCCAACAGCAATGCGCTGGCGGGGGCCATCAACAACCTGATCGCCAACGCCCAGCAGGCGGGGGCCACCTCGCTGCTGGTGAGTGCGGTGCGCAGCGGCGCCCGGGTGGAGATGCGCATCCTCGACAATGGCAAAGGGATGCCCGCCCACCTGCTCAACCAGATTTTCGAACCCTTCTTCACCACCCGCTCCCAAGGCACAGGCCTGGGTCTGGCGGTGGTGCAATCCGTGGTCCGTGCCCATCAGGGGGAGGTCAGCGTGGCCTCAGTGCCCGCTGAAGGCACCTGCTTTACCCTGTCGTTTCCCCTGCATCAGCAAGCGGTGCAGCTTGGAGGTGTCGCATGACTCAGGCCCGTATTCTGGTCGTGGAAGATGACAATGGCCTGCGCGAGGCGCTGGTGGATACCCTGTTGCTCGGCGGCTACGAGTGCCGTGAAGCGGACAGCGGCGAGCGCGCCCTGCTGGCGTTGTCGCGCCAGAGCTTCGACATGGTGATCTCGGATATCCAGATGGGGGGCATGGATGGCCTGACCCTGCTGGCCAACATTCGCCAGCAATACCCCCAGGTACCGGTGCTCCTGATGACCGCCTACGCCAACATAGACGGGGCCGTGCGCGCCATGCGCGAAGGGGCCATCGACTACCTCGCCAAGCCGTTTTCGCCCGAGGTGCTGCTCAACCAGGTCAGTCGTTATGTACCGGCCCAGAAGGTGGAGAAGCGCGCCGTGGTCTACGGGGATCCCAAGACGGCCGAGCTGTTCCAGCTGGCGACCCGGGTAGCCCGAAGCGAAGCCACCGTCATGGTGACAGGCCCGAGCGGAACAGGGAAAGAGGTGCTGGCGCGCTACATTCACGATAACTCCAGCCGCGCCGAGCAGACCTTCGTCGCCATCAACTGCGCCGCCATTCCGGAAAACATGCTGGAGGCGACCCTGTTTGGCTACGAGAAGGGGGCCTTCACCGGCGCCGTGCAAGGGTGCCCCGGCAAGTTCGAACAGGCCCAGGGCGGCACCTTGCTGCTCGACGAGATCACCGAGATGGATCTGGGGCTGCAGGCCAAGCTGCTGCGGGTCTTGCAGGAGAAAGAGGTGGAGCGGCTCGGCAGCCGCAAGATGATCCCCCTCGATGTGCGGGTCATCGCCACCAGCAACCGGGATCTCAAGAAGGCGGTACAGGACGGTTTGTTCCGCGAGGATCTCTACTATCGTCTCAACGTCTTCCCCCTGCGCTGGACCTCGCTCTGGGAGCGTCCCGGCGACATACTGCCGCTGGCAGAACACCTGCTGGCACTGCATGCCAGCCAGCAGGGGCTGCCGACGCCGCAGCTGGCAGATGGAGCGCGCGAACGCCTGCTGGCCCACCCCTGGCCCGGCAACGTGCGGGAACTGGACAACGTGGTGCAGCGTGCCCTGATCCTGAGCCCGGATGGGCTCATCGGCTGCGAGCACCTCATCCTGGAAGAGGTGGACGAGGAGGAGATCCGCTTCACCGGCGGCGAGCGCAGCAGCGGCAGCGAGCATCTGGGCAGTGAGCTCAAGCAGCAGGAGCACCAGATCATCCTCGATACCCTGCAAGACTGCAACGGCAGCCGCAAGGCGGTGGCCGACCGGCTTGGTATCAGCCCACGCACCCTGCGCTACAAGCTGGCCCAGATGCGGGAGGCGGGGATCGATCTGCCCGCCTGAGGGGCGAGATCCTGCCACTGTTATCCACTTTGCGGGTATCTGGATATTTGCGTCTGGCCTGAGTGTGGAAGCATCATGGTCTTGCTGGCCAGCCTCGACTATCATGGGGCCTCGGCGTTATGAGCCCGGGCCCTGTTTGCATCGCACCACAGGGGTCGGCGCCTTTATAAGGGACCCCTATGATCTCTCATCGAAAACTCGAAACCGTACTCAACCATCTGCTCGAACCGCATGCCATCAAGGATTATTGTCCCAATGGTTTGCAGGTGGAAGGGCGCGAGCGTATTCGCAAGGTGGTGACCGGTGTCACCGCCAGCCAGGCCCTGATCGATGCGGCCGTGGCCGCCAATGCCGATGCCATCCTGGTGCACCATGGCTATTTCTGGAGCGGTGAACCGGCTCAGATCACCGGCATGAAGCAGCGTCGCCTCAAGACCCTGCTGACCCACGACATCAACCTGTTTGCCTATCATCTGCCGCTGGATGTGCATCCCGAGGTGGGCAACAACGCCCAGCTCGCCAAGCTGCTGGATATCAAGGTGCTCCGCGGCCTGGAGCCCTGGAACAGCAAGAGCGTCGCCATGGTGGGCAAGCTGGAACAGCCGATGAGCGGCAGCGACTTTGCAAAGCTCATTGCCGAGCGGCTCGGTCGTGAACCGCTGCATTGCGGTGACAGCGGCCCCGAGCTTATTCGCTCCGTGGCCTGGTGCACCGGCGGTGGCCAGAGCTACATCAATCTGGCGGCGGAGCAGGGCATCGATGCCTTTATCTCCGGCGAAGCCTCCGAGCAGACCATCCATACCGCCCGCGAGATGGGGATGCACTTCTACGCTGCCGGCCACCACGCCACCGAACGCTATGGCGTCAAGGCGCTGGGGGAGTGGCTGGCGACCGTGCACGGGCTGGAGGTCACCTTTATCGATATCGACAATCCGGTCTAGGTTCGATTAGCCGCGTAGCGGCGTAATCGGACATGATCGCGGTCATCGCGTTAATATGTAGCAATGACAAGGGAGGCCGAAGCCTCCCTTTGTTACATTTTGCATGCTGTGATTAGCCGTTACTCGCAGGCATAACCTGCGGGGCCGAGCAGGGCGCCGTCGAGCAGAGCGGCCCCATCCAGCATCTGCAGCCGGCCTTCACAGAACCACTGCACTACCAGCGGGTAGATGCTGTGCTCCTGCACCTGTACCCGTGCCGCCACCTCGTCAGCATCATCCCCTTCGAAGATGGGGACACGTGCCTGCAGGATCACCGGGCCGCCATCCAGTTCTTCGGTGACGAAGTGGACGCTGGCGCCATGCTCGTCGTCACCGGCATCGATGGCGCGCTGGTGGGTGTGCAGCCCCTGGTACCTGGGCAGCAGGGAGGGGTGGATATTGACCATCCGCCCGGCAAAGTGACGCACCAGGTCGGCACTCAGGATCCGCATAAAGCCGGCCAGTACCACCAGATCGGGCTGATAGTCCACCATCAGCGCCAACAGGGCCGCGTCATACTCGGCCCGGTTGGCAAACTGCTGCTGGGCGAGGATGGCAGTGGCCACCCCCGCCTGTTTGGCGCGAACCAGACCATAGGCATCGGCCTTGTTGCTGATGACGCCGACCACGTCCCCGGCAATCTTGCCGTTGGCGCAATTGTCGAGGATCGCCTGCAGGTTGCTGCCGCTGCCGGAGATAAGGACCAGGATGCGTTTCATTGGGGTGGTCATTTGGCTGTTGACTCGGTCATTCATTGAATGATGACCTGCTCCTCACCGTCGGCTGCCTTGGTGATGTGGCCGATATGCCAGGCGTTTTCCCCTTCCGCCTTGAGCAGGGTCAGCGCCTTCTCGAGCTGATCCGCCGGCAGGGCGATGATCATGCCGACGCCGCAGTTGAAGGTGCGGTACATCTCGTGGCGGGTGACGTTGCCGGCCTGCTGCAACCAGCTGAACACCGCCGGCCACTGCCAGCTCTGCTCGTCGATCACCGCCTGGGTGTTGGCGGGCAGCACGCGGGGGATGTTCTCCCAGAAGCCGCCGCCGGTGATGTGGGACAGGGCGTGGATCTCGCACTCCTTGATGAGCTTGAGCACAGGCTTGACGTAGATACGGGTCGGCTCCAGCAGAGCGTTGGCCAGGGTGGTATCGCCCAGTGGCTGCTGCACGTCGGCCTTGGAGACTTCCAGGATCTTGCGCACCAGAGAGAAGCCGTTGGAGTGGGGGCCGCTGGCGGCCAGGGCGATCAGGGCATCGCCGTCACCGACCTTGCTGCCGTCGATGATCTCGCTCTTCTCCACCACGCCGACGCAGAAACCGGCGATGTCGTAGTCTTCCCCTTCATACATGCCCGGCATCTCGGCGGTTTCGCCGCCCACCAGGGCACAGCCGGACTGCTCGCAGCCGGCACCTATACCGGTGACCACGGCGGCGGCCGTGTCTACGTCCAGCTTGCCGGTGGCATAGTAGTCGAGGAAGAACAGCGGCTCGGCACCTTGCACTATCAGGTCATTGACGCACATGGCCACCAGGTCGATGCCGACGGTATCGTGCTTTTTCAGATCGATGGCGAGACGCAGCTTGGTGCCCACCCCGTCGGTGCCGGAAACCAGCACCGGCTCCTTGTAGCCCGCAGGGATTTGACACAGGGCCCCAAAGCCGCCAAGACCGCCAAGGACTTCAGGACGACGAGTGCGCTTTGACACGCCCTTGATACGTTCAACCAGTGCATTGCCGGCATCGATATCTACGCCAGCATCCTTGTAGCTCAGTGAGGTTTTGTCAGTCACGCGTATTCCCCGTCATATAAAGAAGTGGAGGGTAAAATTCGGGGCGTATTCTAACAGTGGCCGGGTAAAAGCAGAAAGGAAATCGTTTGCGCGTTTTTGCGCGGAAAAACTCTACAAGCGCGGGCTTTTGTTGTATGATTCCGCGATTTTTTTGCGGCAGTTAGAGGAGATAATAATGAAAGTCGTTGAAGTCAAACACCCCCTGGTCAAACACAAGATCGGGCTGATGCGTGAAGGCGATATCAGCACCAAGCGTTTCCGTGAACTGGCCAAAGAAGTGGGCAGTTTGTTGACCTACGAAGCGACCTCTGACTTCGAAACCGAGAAGGTTACCATCGATGGCTGGAACGGGCCAGTGGAAGTTGACCAGATCAAGGGCAAGAAGGTCACGGTCGTGCCCATCCTGCGTGCCGGTCTGGGCATGATGGATGGCGTGCTGGAGCACATGCCGAGCGCCCGCGTCAGCGTGGTCGGTATCTACCGCGATGAAGAGACCCTGCAACCGGTTCCCTACTTCGAGAAGATCGTCAGCAACATCGAAGAGCGTCTGGCGCTGGTTATCGACCCCATGCTGGCTACCGGCGGTTCCATGATCGCCACCATCGATCTGCTGAAGAAGAAAGGCTGCCAGTCCATCAAGGTGCTGGTGCTGGTTGCCGCGCCGGAAGGGATCAAGGCGCTGGAAGCCGCTCACCCCGATGTAGAGCTTTACTGCGCCTCCGTCGACAAAGGCCTGAACGAGAAGGGCTATATAGTCCCGGGTCTGGGCGATGCCGGCGACAAGATCTTTGGCACCAAATAACTCCTGATGCCTTAACCTGCCTTCTTTGGTTAAGGATGGGAACTGAGCCGGCTCCTCGCCGGCTTTGCTGTTTATCCCCCTCCAGCTTGCTGCAATGCGCGCCTTGCCGCTACCATAAGCACCATCTCCCATTTCGAGACTCTTCTCATGTTCAAACGTGTTGTGACCGCCCTCTGCTGCGGCTTGTCATTCATGGTGTCGGCCGCTCAGGTGACCGATCTCTATCAGGGCAAGGCGCCCACCAGCGGCGACATGGTGGCGGCCCAGTCCCAGGCGTTGGGGGATGTGCTGGTCAAGGTGACCGGCAAGCGGGATATCCTCACCCAGCCGGCCGTGGTCAAGGCGCTGGCAGCCCCTGGCGACTATGTGCAGCACTACGGCTATCAGGACGTGGGGCCGGTCAAGTTTCTCAAGGCCGATTTTGACGTCGCCAAGGTCAACGCCCTGATCTCCCAAAGCAAATTTGCCCTGCTTGGGCCTGCCCGACCGCAGGTGGCCATCTGGCTGGTGATCAATGAGGGAGAACGCCGCGTCCTGCCGGATCAGTCCAGCGATGGCTGGGCCGCCGCGTTGCGTACCCAGAGCCAGGCCCTGGGTCTGCCGGTCAGCATTCCCTTGATGGATCTCGATGACAACATGGCGGTCAATGCCACCGATGTTTGGGGCCGCTTCGCCGACCCGATCCTCAAGGCGAGCCAGCGTTATGGCGCCGAGATGGTGGTGCTGGGCAAGCTGACTCCGGAAGGGGAGAAGTGGAGCATCGACTGGGGCCTCTATGGACCCAAGGCCGGCGGTGAGCTGGCAGAATTGACCAAGGGAGAAGGGACGGGGACCCAGGCCGAGGTGGCACAGGGCTTTGCCGACGCCTTGGCGGGCTGGCTGGTACAGAATTACGGGGCGCGCATCTCGGGTGTCGCTTCCAGCCAGACCCTAGTGGTGGAAGGCTTGTCCGGCATCGACGGCATGATCACGGTGCAAAAGATGCTGCAGGGCATGGCCAGCGTGACCAAGGTGGAGATCGGCAAGCTGGAGGGGGACAAGGTCACCTTCAACCTCGCATTGCAGGGGGACAAGGCCGAGCTCATCCGCGGCTTGCAACTGGAGAGCCGGTTGCGCCAGATTGATGATAATGACAGCGGTTTGCGCTACCAATGGTCGCAGCCCTGATCATTTCTGCCTTGTCCCAACCGCCCGGCCAAGTCCGGGCGGTTCTCTATCTGCCTTTGCGATGATACACTCAGCCACAAATGTCACAGTCAAAGCCCAACGAGTGAAGCAACCGGCCCAACTGTCTTTAGCCGTACAATTACCGGATGATGAAACCTTCGTCAGTTTTTATCCCGGCAACAATGCTCATCTGATCACCGCCCTCAAGAATGCGGCCATCGGTCAGGGATCACCTTTCCTCTATTTCTGGGGGGCCAAGGGATCGGGACGCTCCCACCTGCTCCACGCCACCTGCGCCGAGGTCAATGCCCGCGATGCGGCGGCGGCCTATCTCTCCCTCGATCAGTTCGAACAGCTGGATCCCAGCATGCTCGACGCCCTCGAAAGCCTGCCGCTGGTCTGTCTGGACAGTCTGGAAGCCATCGCCGGCAATGCGCTGTGGGAGCGGGCCCTGTTCGATTTCTACAATCGCTGGCAGGAGAAGGGCGAGGGGACGCTGGTGGTCACAGGTTGCAGCGCACCGCGCAAGCTGGGGCTGCAGTTGCCGGATCTCGCCTCCCGTCTCGATTGGGGGGTGAGTTTCCATCTCGACGAGCTGGATGATGAAGGCAAGCTCAGTGCCCTGCAGCTGCGTGCCGAGCTGCGGGGCTTCAAATTGCCCATCGACGTGGGCCGCTTCCTGCTCAACCGACTCTCCCGCGACATGCGCACCCTGCTTACCACCCTCAATCAGCTCGATAACGCCTCATTTCGCGCCAAGCGCAAGCTCACCATCCCCTTTGTCAAAGAGATCCTCGAACTCTGAGCCAGCGGCGACCGCCTGTCTGCGCTGAATCCTTGAGTGGCGAGCAAAAAAGAAACCCCGGCACCAGGCCGGGGTTTTTGTTCGAGCGAGGTGGCTCGCGTCATGCGGTTATCAGTGGAACTGATCTTCTTCGGTGGAACCTGTCAGCGCTGTCACTGACGATTGGCCACCTTGGATGACGGTGGTCACCTTGTCGAAGTAACCCGTGCCCACTTCCTGCTGGTGTGCCACGAAGGTGTAACCACGGCTGGCGGCGGCAAATTCCGGCTCCTGCACCATCTCGACGTAGTGCTTCATCCCCTCGCCACGGGCGTACTGGTAGGCCAGTTCGTACATGTGGAACCACATGTTGTGGATGCCCGCGAGGGTGATGAACTGGTACTTGTAGCCCATGTCGGACAGCTCCTGCTGGAAGCGGGCGATGGTGGCATCGTCCAGGTTCTTCTTCCAGTTGAAGCTGGGGGAGCAGTTGTAGGCCAGTATAGTGTCCGGGTACTGCGCCTTGATGGCTTCGGCAAACTTGCGCGCCTCGTCCAGATCCGGTTTGGCGGTTTCACACCACACCATGTCGGCGTAAGGGGCATAGGCCAGGCCACGGGAAATGGCCTGCTCGATACCGGCCTGCACCTTGTAGAAGCCTTCTGCAGTGCGCTCACCGGTCAGGAAGCCAGCGTCGTAAGGATCTGCATCCGTGGTCAGCAAGTCGGCCGCGTTGGCGTCGGTACGGGCAATCACCAGGGTAGTGGTGCCGCAGACATCGGCTGCCAGACGGGCGGCGACCAGCTTTTGTACCGCCTCCTGAGTGGGGACCAGCACCTTGCCACCCATGTGACCGCATTTTTTCACCGAGGCCAGCTGATCTTCGAAATGCACGCCGGCGGCGCCTGCTTCAATCATCCCCTTCATCAGTTCAAAGGCGTTCAGCACGCCGCCGAAACCGGCTTCGGCATCCGCCACGATCGGCAGGAAGTAGTCGATGAAACCGGCATCCTGCGGACCCACCTTGTTGGCCCACTGGATCTGGTCGGCACGGGCAAACGAGTTATTGATACGCTCCACCACGGACGGGACCGAGTTGGCCGGGTAGAGGGACTGATCCGGATACATGGTGGAAGAGAGGTTGTTGTCCGCCGCCACTTGCCAGCCGGAGAGGTAGATGGCCTCTATGCCCGCCTTGGCCTGCTGCACCGCCTGGCCGCCGGTCAGGGCGCCGAGACAGTTGACGTAGCCTTTCTTGGCGCTGCCGTGGATCAATTCCCACAGTTTGTCGGCGCCGCGCTGAGCCAGGGTGTGCGCAGGCTGCAAGCTGCCGCGTAGATTCACCACGTCTTCGGCGCTGTAGCCGCGCTTGATCCCTTTCCAGCGGGGGTTTTCCGCCCAGTCTTTCTCGATAGCCTGGATCTGTTGCTCACGGGTCAGTGCCATATCAGTTCCCTCTTTCATTGATTTCACGTTTCCATTGACTTGTTATTGGCGAGCCCCGCTGGGGGCCCGTGATTCAGAGCCGCTCGTAACCGGGCAGCGTCAGAAAATCGATCAGGGTGTCGGCGCAGGTGATCTCTTCCATCAGATCGCTCGCTTCGGCAAAGCGTCCTGCTTGCCAGCGGGCATCGCCCAGTTCGTGTTTGACCACCTGCTGCTCCTCGGCCAGCATCTGGCGGAACAGCGCCTTGGTCACCACCTGGCCGTTCGACAGGCTCTTGCCGTGGCGGATCCACTGCCAGATGGAGGTGCGGGAGATCTCGGCGGTGGCCGCATCTTCCATCAGGCCATAGATGGGCACGCAGCCGTTGCCGTTGATCCAGGCTTCCAGGTATTGCAGAGCGACCCGGATGTTGGTGCGCATGCCCGCCTCGGTGCGTTCACCCTCGCAGGGGGCCAGCAGGTCGGCGGCTGTGATGGGGGCATCCTGCTCGCGCAGCACGCCGATCTGGTTCTTGGTGCCAACGGGAATGGTGGCGTTGAAGACCGCCATGGCGGTGTCGGCGAGGCCGGGGTGGGCCACCCAGGTGCCGTCGTGGCCGTTGTGGGCTTCGCGTTCCTTATCCGCCTTGACCTTGGCAAACACCTGCTCGTTGATGGCCGCATCCTTGGCCGGAATGAAGGCGGCCATGCCACCCATGGCCAGCGCGCCGCGCTTGTGGCAGGTCTTGATCAGCAGGCGTGAGTAGGCGGAGAGGAAGGGTTTGTCCATGGTCACCACCTGCCTGTCCGGCAGTACCCGATCTGGGTGGTTCTTGAGCGTCTTGATGTAGCTGAAGATGTAGTCCCAGCGGCCGCAGTTGAGCGCGACTATGTGATCCTGCATCTGATAGAGCAGCTCATCCATCTCGAACACCGCAGGCAGGGTTTCGATCAGCACAGTGGCCTTGATGGTGCCGCGGGGCAGGCCGAACTTGTCTTCGGTCCAGGCGAACACTTCGCTCCACCAGCGTCCTTCCAGATGGCTCTGCAGCTTGGGCACGTAGAAGTAGGGGCCGGACCCCTTGGCCAGCAGCGCCTGATGGTTGTGCAGGAAGTAGAGGGCGAAGTCGAACAGGCCGCCTGGGATGGGCTCGCCATCAAAGGTCACATGCTTTTCCGGCAGGTGCAGACCACGTACCCGGCAGATGAGCACGGCCGGATCGGGATTGAGGGTATATGACTTGCCTTCGGGACTGGTGTAGGAGACGGTGCCATTGACCGCATCGCGCAGGTTGATTTGACCCTCGATCACCTTGTTCCAAGCGGGGGCCAGCGAATCCTCGAAGTCTGCCATGAACACTTTGACGTTGGCATTGAGGGCATTGATCACCATCTTGCGCTCGACCGGGCCCGTTATCTCCACCCGTCTGTCTTGCAGATCGGCGGGAATGCCGCGAATGGTCCAGTCACCGGCGCGGATGTGGGCGGTTTCGGGCAGGAAGTCCGGCAGCTCACCGCCATCGATACGAGCCTGGCGTGCCACACGTTGTTTCAGCAATTCCCCTCTTTGGGGAGCAAAGCGTTCCACCAGTTCGGAGACCAGAGCCACCGCGTCCGGCGTCAGAATTTGCGCGTATTCGGGCAGCATCTCGCCCTGGATGTGAAGGCGGGCGCTGCAGTGGGTCTGAGCCGGTGCCGACATAAGGTTCACTCCTTTGAGAATTACATTTTGAACTTACTAACTACGACTAAAGTCGATCCCTGTTCTTTCAAACTTCCCGTAACAACGGGATAACACGATTCATAAGGTGCGAAATATTGCTCTATTCGTCAACCACTTTTTTAAAACGCCTGTTTTTGACTGGTAGTTAAGGTGATGTTTTTAATGATGTTATGTGATTAGCGCAAAAGCTCTATGCAGATGGTTATGCTCTTGTTTTCCGACCCCTGATGGTGGTGTGATCCAGTGGAGAGAATATGGCTCGTGATGTAATTTATTACGTAATAAAATTACAAATGCAAAAACAAATCCCGACCTAACTCCAAGCTTTCAAAAAACAGCTGTATGAAATGAGATCGGCGATCCCAGTGAATATCCAGCTCCTGCCAGCATTGCCTAGTGAACGTTTGTTTAAAACTTGGGGTGCAAATCGTGGGCGAATGGGATTTAGCCCATCAGCGAAGGGAAAGTGACGAGCAATAACGTAGGTTTGTATCACCTTGTCCTGACAACCTGCAGAGGGAGGGGAGGGTAATGAGTAGTGAATGCAACTAATAATGCTCAGATTTTCAGCATTTTATTGTTATTTGTATCAGCGGGCCTTCCTGGCCCCTCGGGAGGATGAAAGGGTGGCGAAATTCACGGCTCAGCGGCCACATTCTCCCATTGTGTGACGGGGATCCGATCAGTAATCGTCGTCCGGCGCCGCCAGATCGACCACGTCAAGGCGCACTATGGTGCCGTATTCAGTACCGGGTTCGTTATCGCCGAGTTCGACGTTAGGTTGTGGCAGGGGGACCTGGTCGGGTTGTATGTCAACTGCTTGCGTCATGGGTGCTTGCCTCGTTGGATTGCAAGCCGGTTGGTGACTCCATCACCCGGATTTCCACCTCCCTGTATCCATTGCCGGCGGAAAAGTTGCGTATCCTAGCGATACTCGCAAGAGGTTTCAAGCGGTTCTGTATAAAAAATATGCCGACGATAAGCGATGGCACTGTGGGCAGGGTGTTCGGCAGGACAATAAAGATGGGGCGCTGACAACGAGGCAAAAAAATAGCCCAGTCGCGAGACTGGGCTATTTTCGGGGAAAATGGTCGGTGTGAGAGGATTCGAACCTCCGACCCTCTACACCCCATGCAGATGCGCTACCTGGCTGCGCTACACACCGACGAGGTCAGTCTGAGCTGACGAAAAGGAGTCTAATGATATGGCTCGGTTGGTGCAACTCCTTTTTTATCAGGGAGATGCCGACTGCTTCTTTATTGTGCAATCAAGATGTAGCTTGGGCCTGCAGGTGAGATTTGGCATAATCGCCGCCCCGTGTTGCTGGGTGTGCATTCGGCCAGGCAAGCAGCCTTGCCGGGCTATCATACATGTGGTCATCACCCACCGGGCAGGGACCGGTCCCGGATAACCGTATCCAAATAAAGAAGAGATGGATGATCGTCATCAGTCAGGCCGGGAGGCAGAACAAACCATCATGAACAAGCCGTCGAGAGAGGACAAGGTGGCGGATCTATCAGAAGCCGCCCCGTGCTTGAGCGAACAGGAAGAGCGCTGGATGCGCCACGCCATGGAGCTGGCCGCCAGGGCCGAGGGGAAAACAGGTGAGATCCCGGTCGGCACGGCGCCAATGTTCAAGGCGCACAGGCAACATAACGACAAAGAGGTAAGGGCGTGACACCATCAGAGAATGCTGACTCCTTTGAGCAAGCGCAGCAAGACGAGCGCTGGATGCGCCATGCCATGGCACTGGCCGCCAGGGCCGAGGGGATAGGCGAGATCCCGGTCGGTGCCGTGCTGGTGCTGGGGGACGAGGTGGTCGGTGAGGGGTGGAATCGCTCCATCAGCGCTCATGACGCCTGCGCCCATGCGGAAATCATGGCGATCCGCGCCGGAGGTGTTCGGCTGGAGAACTACCGGCTGCTTGACACCACCCTCTATGTGACGCTGGAACCCTGCTGCATGTGCGCTGGCGCCCTCATCCACAGCCGGGTCAAACGGGTGGTTTACGGCGCCCGGGATCTCAAGACCGGGGCGGCCGGGTCCGTGTTCGAGATATTGCAGGACCCGCGCCATAACCACAGGGTGGTACTGACCGGCGGTGTGCTGGCAGAAGCCTGCTCAGCCCAGCTGTCGGCCTTCTTCAAACGTCGCCGCGCCGAGAAAAAAGCGGCCAGACAGGCACAACAACAAAGCGGTGGCACAGCCGCCTGAGACCAACGGGGGAGAACCGTCTTGCCCCCGCACGTTACCCCTTCATATATCCTCATATAAAACAGATGGTTGGCACGGATACTTACCGATAACGTGCTGCCTGAATGTCCCCCCAAAATAACCCCTTCCCAGATAGCCTTGGTGTAACAAAACTGTCATGCAACCGCCATATAATGCCGCCAAGCCTAGCTCACATTGAGGTCTTGCATGTCATCGGAATCGATAAACTTGGGTATGGCGGGCAGTAGAAAGCGCCGTATCAAGGATAAGTTGGCCAAGTACGGGGTCACCACAGGCGGTGCCCTGGTGCTGGTGGCCCTGTTGCTCATTTTCTTCTACCTGCTCTATGTGGTGAAACCCATCTTCAATGGCGCCACGATGGAGCCGACCGCGTCGTTCACGCTACCCGTTGCGGGCAAGACCGCCTGGCTCGGGGTGGAGGAGCAGAACGAGATCGGTTACCGCTTCAGCGACAAGGGGCTGGTCAACTTCTTCGCCGTTCAGGGGGATGGCAAGATCAAGGTAGGTCAGGCCCTGGGTCAGGCCCAGGTCGCGGGTGACATCACCACGGTCGCGCCGCCGGCGCCGGGTCAAAAGCTCATCGCCTACGGGTTTGCCGATGGCAAGGCGCTGGTGATGCAGCCCTATTTCAAGGTCTCCTATCCCAACGACGTGCGAGTCATCGACCCCAGCCTGCAGTATCCCTTCGGCGAAGAGCCGGTAGTGATAGATCCGCAAGGAAAAGCCTTGCAGCTGATGGTGTTCGAGGCGACCAAGGAGAAGATGGCCACCGCCGCCGTGACCGAGGATGGTCGTGGCGTGATGACGGTGATGAGCGGCGAGGAGAATTTCCTCTCCGGCGAGGTGGAGTGGAGCGCCCAGAACTACAGCATCCCCTCATTGCCGCGCCACGTGGATCAGATGCTGCTGACCCCCAACCTGCGCATCCTGTTCGTGCGTGAAGGCAATCGCCTCTCCGTCTACGACATCCACAACCTCAATGACATCTCCTTGCGCAATGTCATGGAGATCAACGCTCCCAATGCCAACGTGACCCGGGTCGAGCTGCTCTCCGGTGCCTCCTCCCTGCTGGTGGGCAATGACAATGGCGTTATCTCCCAGTGGTTCGAGGTGGCAAAGGACGGCAAGCGCCAGTTCACCCCCATTCGTGAATTCAAGGGCGATGGCCCGGTCGACTTGCTGACCCCGGAGCACTTTCGCAAGGGCTTCATCAGCGCAGGCAAGGATGGCACCGTCAGCTTCTTCCACGCCACCGGCGAGACCAAGCTGCTGAGCGAGAAAGTCGAGGGCGGCTCCTTGTCGGCGCTGGCCATTTCGCCACGTCACAACGTACTGCTGATGCAGCAGGGAGATGACTTCAAGCTGTTCGCGGTGGAGAATGAACACCCCGAGGTGACCTGGTCCGCTCTGTGGCAAGAGGTGTGGTACGAAGGCTATCCCGAGCCCCAATATGTGTGGCAATCCACCTCCGCCAGCAACGACTTCGAAGCCAAGTTGAGCCTGGTGCCGCTGGTATTCGGCACCTTGAAAGCCTCCTTCTACGCCATGATGTTTGCGGTGCCGCTCGGCGTCGCCGGTGCCATCTATACCGCCTACTTCATGTCGGCCGGGCTGCGCAAATACGTCAAGCCGACGGTCGAGATCATGGCGGCGCTGCCGACCGTTATTCTGGGCTTCCTGGCCGGTCTCTGGCTTGCTCCCATCATCGAAGGGGCGCTGCCCGGCGTTGTGCTGTTGCTCATCCTGCTGCCGATGGGGATGCTGCTCACCGCCTTGATCTGGAACTACCTGCCGGAGCGCGGCCGTTCCTGGTTGCCGGAGGGGTGGCACGCCATCTTGCTGATCCCCGTGTTGTTGCTGATCGGCTGGGGCGCCTTCGCGGTGAGCCCGCTCATCGAGAATGCATTCATGCAAGGTGATTCGCGCATCTGGCTGACTCACGAGATGGGCATCAAGTTTGACCAGCGCAACTCCCTGGTGGTCGGTATCGCCATGGGCTTTGCGGTCATCCCCACTATTTTCTCCATCGCCGAGGACGCGGTCTTCTCCGTGCCCAAGCACCTCACCCAAGGGTCACTGGCACTCGGCGCCACCCCCTGGCAGACCCTGAGCCGGGTGGTGATCCTCACCGCCAGCCCTGGCATCTTCTCGGCGGTGATGATGGGCCTTGGCCGCGCCGTTGGCGAGACCATGATAGTGCTGATGGCCACCGGCAACACCCCTATCATGGACTTCTCCATGTTCCAGGGACTGCGCACCCTGGCCGCCAATATCGCGGTGGAGATGCCGGAATCGGAAGTGGGCAGCTCCCACTATCGGGTGTTGTTCCTCGCGGCCTTCGTCCTGTTTGTGTTCACCTTTATGTTCAACACCCTGGCTGAGTTCATTCGTCAGCGGTTGCGTGAAAAATACAGCTCTCTGTAATGAGCCGTTCCATCAAAAGCGGCGTTCTGTATATGAACAAGGAATCGATAATGGGTAAGTGGTTTAAATCAGGGGCCCCCTGGATCTGGATGACCGGCGGTGCCGTCAGCCTGAGTCTGGTCGCGGTACTGGGTCTGTTGCTGCTCATCGGCTGGCGCGGTCTGGTCTACTTCTGGCCTCACCCCATCTATGAGTGGCAGCTCGAAGACGCCAGCGGCAACAAGAGCGTGCTGATCGGCGAGATCAACGATCGTGAGCTGGTGCCGGTCGAGCGGCTGCGGGCCTCAGGCTTGCCGCTGGAGGGGGAGGAGCGAGAGCTGCTGACCCGCTATCTGGTCAAGACCGGCAACCGCGAGTTTGTCGACCTCGATTTTCGCTGGGTGCTGGAGACCGACATCAAGTCCCAGAGCCTGCCGACCGAGCTCGCCATGGTGGAGCGTGCCACCAACGGCAACTTCTACGGTTATATCGTCGGGGTCAAGGAGGATGGCCGTGAGCTGAGCCAAGATCTGCATCCTGCGCTGCAACGGGTGCTTGCTCGTGCCAACGATCTTTCCGAACAGGCTGACGATCTGCAAAAAGGGGACATAGGCAGCATCAACTATCAGCTGGAGCGGCTGCGCCTCAAAGAGCGCAAAGCCGAACTGGACGACAAGCTGACCGATCAGCTTAAAACCCAGCTGGCGAGCGAGCGCCAGGCTCTCAATGACCATTATCAGGTGCTGGAAAAAGAGCTGTTCTCCCTGCGTGCCCAAGCGGACAGAGACAGCATTACGGTCAAGGACATGCGCGGCGAGCTGGTGGTCATGCCCATGTCCAAGGTACTGGACGTGGTGTGGCCCAACGACATGAGCCTGCCGGCCAAGGTGGGCTACTGGTTCCACCAGATTGGCAAGTTCGTCTCTGACGACCCCCGCGAGGCCAACACCGAGGGCGGCGTGTTCCCGGCCATCTTCGGCACCGTGTTCATGGTGTTCCTGATGGCGATCATCGTCACGCCGCTCGGCGTGGTGGCGGCTGTCTACCTGCACGAGTACGCGGGCAAGAACAGCCTGACCAAGATCATCCGCATCGCCGTGATCAACCTGGCGGGTGTTCCCTCGATTGTGTACGGCGTGTTCGGTCTGGGCTTCTTCGTCTACACGCTCGGCGGTTCGTTAGATCAGCTGTTCTACCCGGAAGCGCTGCCGAGCCCGACCTTTGGCTCCCCCGGCGTCATCTGGTCGGCGTTGACTCTGGCCATCCTGACCTTGCCGGTGGTGATCGTCTCCACCGAAGAGGGGCTGGCCCGGATCCCGAGCACCATTCGTCAGGGTTCGCTGGCACTGGGGGCCACCCAGGCCGAGACCCTGTGGCGTATCGTGCTGCCCATGGCGAGCCCGGCCATCATGACCGGCCTCATTCTGGCCATAGCACGGGCGGCCGGTGAAGTGGCGCCGCTGATGCTGGTGGGGGTGGTGAAGCTGGCACCGACCCTGCCGATGGATGGCAACTTCCCGTATCTGCACGTGGAGCGCAAGTTCATGCACCTGGGCTTCCACATTTACGATGTGGGCTTCCAGAGCCCCAACGTCGAGGCGGCGCGGCCACTGGTGTATGCCACCTCCTTCTTGCTGGTAACGGTGATCGTCGGCCTCAACCTGACGGCCATCGCCATTCGTAACCACTTGCGTGAAAAATTCCGGTCGCTGGAACATTAATCCAGCCACCCCAGACTGATGTGAGGCAAGGGATGGGCGGCAGCCCCCCTTGCCAGTCAAGTGTTCCGGCCGCTGGCACATCAAGATGTCCGCCGCCACCGACTGATTTGAGGTAACAGATGATCAACGTAACGACAGCTTCCACCCAGCACACTGCGCTGGACCTGCTCAACCTGAGCCCGGAGCAGACCGCGCTGGAGGTCAAGGATCTCAACCTGTATTACGGCAACAAGCAGGCGTTGTTCAACGTCAACATGAAGATCCCCAAGGGGCAGGTGACGGCCTTTATCGGCCCGTCCGGTTGCGGTAAATCGACCCTGTTGCGCTGCATCAACCGGATGAACGATCTGGTAGAGATCTGCCGCATCGAGGGCGAGATCCAGCTGCACGGCCACAACATCTACGACAAGGGGGTGGATGTCTCCGCCCTGCGTCGCCAGGTGGGCATGGTGTTCCAGCGCCCCAACCCTTTCCCCAAGTCCATCTACGAGAACGTGGTCTACGGCCTGCGCCTGCAGGGCATCAACGACAGACGCACCCTGGATGAGGCGGCCGAGCGTTCACTGCGCGGCGCGGCCCTGTGGGACGAGGTGAAGGATCGCCTGCACGACAATGCCTTCGGCCTCTCCGGTGGTCAGCAGCAGCGTCTGGTGATCGCCCGCGCCATCGCCATCGAGCCGGAAGTGCTGCTGCTGGATGAACCCACCTCGGCGCTGGACCCGATTTCGACCCTCACCATCGAGGAGCTGATCAACGAGCTCAAGAGCCAGTTCACCGTGGTGATCGTCACCCACAACATGCAGCAGGCGGCGCGGGTCTCGGATCAGACCGCCTTCATGTACATGGGCGAGCTCATCGAGTACTCGAACACCAACACCATCTTCACCACCCCGGCCAAGAAAAAGACCGAAGACTACATCACCGGCCGTTACGGCTAAGACATGGTTGGTGCAACAAGGATCATTGGTATGAAGAAGATGAGCATCAGTAAACAGATTACCGGTCAGTTCAATGGCTAAGGCATAATCGGAGCATCAAGGATTATTTGTATGGACAATATGAACCTCAATAAACACATCTCCGGTCAGTTCAATGCCGAACTTGAGAGCGTGCGCAATCAGGTGCTGGTGATGGGCGGCCTGGTGGAGCAGCAACTGACCGACGCCATCGCGGCCATCCACGATCAGGATCTGGATGCGGCGCGCAAGATAGTGGCGAACGATCACAAGGTCAACGCCATGGAAGTGGCGATCGACGAGGAGTGCACCCGCATCATCGCCAAGCGTCAGCCCACCGCGTCCGACCTGCGGCTGGTGATGGCCATCATCAAGACCATCACGGATCTGGAGCGCATCGGCGACGTGGCGGACAAGATTGCCCGCATGCTGACCGACAACGCCAACAAGCCGCAGCCGCCGCTGGTGTCGCTGGAGAACATGGGCCGGCGCACCATCAAGATGCTGCACGACGTGCTCGATGCCTTTGCCCGCATGGATCTGGAGGCGGCCATCGCCGTCTACAAGGAAGATGACAAGGTGGACAGAGAGTACGAGTCCATCATTCGCGAGCTGATGACCTACATGATGGAAGACCCGCGCACCATACCCCAGGTGCTGAACGTGCTGTGGGCGGCGCGGGCCATCGAGCGGGTCGGCGATCGCTGCCAGCACATCTGCGAGTACATCGTCTATTACGTCAAGGGCAAGGACGTGCGCCACACCAAGGCGGACGAGCTCAATGAGCTGCTCGGCAAGCACTGACCGCAAAATGAATAAAAAGGCGCTTTGGGCGCCTTGGCAAACAGACTTACTTAATTGAAATAAAAGGATTTATTTCAAGTTGTGTCCACATGATGACCACATTGAGAGAAAAATAAAGCCCCGCGACGTCGGGGCTTTTTACTGAAGAAAGATTTGTTTTTTCATTCCCTATAACAGCTTTGGCTGTCTTTTTTTGATCGTTCATTGGTTGTGAGGTGGTTTATAAGGCGCTCCGATTGTGAGTCCCATAGGAGGGCTAGGGCAGCTCCAGAGACTCGAAAAATCTGCGTCAGTTGATGCCGGTCCTGGTTCTGACTTGTCAATGGAAAATCTGATCGGGAGATTAAATGCTGAACCAAATCCTATTGCGTCCCCTCGTGGCAGCCCAGATACTTCTTTCAAAAGGTGTTCGTTCCCATTTTCAATAGCATAACGTAAAGAAATAAGGTCCCTTTCATTTGTCAATCTTAAAGAGATCCAGTTAGAGCACATCGCAAGGACGGTCGGAGATAATTCAGAAGGTCGTTGTGTGCTTACTAAGAGAGAACAGCTAAATTTTCTCCCTTCTTTCGCTAAGCGTTCATAAGCTTTAAGTCTATTATCATCTTCAGCATATGGATCTCTGAGGTACTGGTGAGCCTCTTCAAGGAGCAATAGTGTCGGATAATTTTTATCCTGTCCTCGTTTAAAAATAACTTCTGCATACATTTCTAAAAGAGCACCAAGAATCATGGGAGATAGATCGTCAGCAAGGTTTTTTAAATTTATAATATGAACGTTCCAGTCTTGAGGCTCTCCCCTTGGCAGACCAAATATGTTATTAACTTCTATATTTATTGGGTCAGCCCAATGATCAGCACTAACGTTATTAGTGGTTTCTCCACCATTGGTATTAATAACAGTTTTAAACCGGGTATCTTCAGAAAGTTGCTGTATTATTTTTATAAGAGGCAGGACATTGCCATAGTTGAATGGATTTCGCTCTGTTGTATTAGCATTTCTTGCCGCTGTCACACATCCAAATTCTGCGACAAGGGTAGCTAGAGCTCTAAATGGAGGCCATGTTGGTTGGGTCTTTACATTGCGACAACGAAGTGCATTCAGCCAAGATCCAAGATGTTCTTGTCCAAATGGACGACAGTCATCATAAAGCGTAAACGTTAGCCCATCTTGTTGTTGAATTAACATGTCTCCTTGGTGGTTATCTATAGCTTTTACCATTGTTAGGCATTTCAATGCATTTCTTAATGCTGGAAGCTGAGTTTTATCGCTAGGACGCAGTAATTTTATTAAACCAGCCCATCCCAAAGCTTGGTATGGTATCTTGTGAAACGTAGCATATTCTTTTTTGAAGGGGCCTTTTTGATGGTTGTTAACACCTTCGCCAAGGATTGTTTGTTTAACCCTTGGTAATCCCTCAAATGCCTGAGCGTATTCACCATTAATATCAAATATTACAATTCTAGAATTTGGGAAGTTTTGTGCTATTTGACGAGTGATTAATGCGTTGAAGTTTGATTTTCCATATCCGGTACTCCCTAAGACAGCAAGATGTCGACTCAAAATTTTATTCAAATTTGCTCTAATCTCAATTGAAGATGTTCTCGAATCATACCCTAGCTTAATTGAATGGCGCTTGTCATCCTGATCTAGACCGAAAACTACATTTAAATGATTTCTATCAAGAGGAATTGCTTTTGCACCTAAAGGAGGCAACATCCAGTTCTCTGATATAAACTCGAGATTATTAACACCAGATTTAATATATCCAATGGCATGGCATATTATTTGACGTAAGGGAACTCCTGATGTATTCATTGTGCCAATGTTAGCGGCATGCGCCTTCTCTGGTTCGATGAATGACATATCAGAAACTCTTGCGACAATTAAATTTCGTCCAGCTTCAAATCCAATTATATCTCCTGGTTGAGAAACAGAATTGACGCCTACTCTATGTGATGCTAATTGGCCTTTATGCCCCTCAAGAATGTTCATTCTTATCTTGGTGCCTTCCAGAGAAACAACATAACCAATCTGTGATATATCATGTTGTTGCATTGTCATATATTGTCACCTTGACTAGTTACGTCTCGAATTGCCTCAGCAATTATTTGTGCCGCATTGCTTCGAGGGAATAAAACTGGTTTAGGTATTAAGTCTACAAAATTATTAAAATATGCACTCTCACCACAAATTAAAGTTATTTGGTTTAATTTCATTTTTCTGATTTTATCAATGCATTTCTGTGCTTCAGTCAGAGACTTTCCATTTATGATGTCATCATTAAGAAATTCCATCTCAGGATAGCAGATAACAATATGAAGCGATGGATTTAATAATGCTCCTAATATAAGGCGGTTTATATGATAATCTCCAAAGCCATAACCATTAATAAATAATGCGGCTTGAGGTTTAGATAGGAATTCACTAAATCGCCGGAACATTTCACCATAGACAAAACCAATTGTGTGATGGTATTTATTTGCACCTGGAAAAATAAGATGTTGTTTATGCGATATATCGCTGCCAGATATTAATGGCGAAAGTATTTCTTTAAATACAATAGATGACGTGCTTTCACTTATGTCACCATTTATATCTTTATGCCAAGTTAGTGACCCGTGCAATTTATATAAATATAAGCAATAGTGACCGAAACGAGCTTCGCCAATGGCATTCACATTTCGAAAGCCTAGGTCAAATGAATGAGGCTGGAATGTGCGAGAATGAATTCCTGAAAATCCATTTATTATGCTTATTCCGGATTCTTCGGCAGCCCATTCTATAGCAAGATCGTAGTTTGTTGTAAAAATTGCGGGTGCTGATTGTCCGGGCTGACGATTTGATAGTAGCTTTTCTAGTAAATTTCTATGCTTATCAAAGTTATCTTTTTTTCCAACGTGTGAAATAGGAAAGTCGGTGCCAACTAATAATGCTGCATTTATTACAGATCTGTAAAGAGCTATTCTTGCAAGTTCTAGTTCTTGCGTATTTTCATTTTTAGTGCTTTCTACATCAATAAATTTAAGTACTTGGTCAATTAAAATCTCCACATTAACAGAGTCATCTTCAATTTCATCGCTAGTTATAAGGTTGCATTTATCAGTGAGATAGGTGACTGAACCTGGATTGTTATTTTTGAAATCCAGCCAGATTTCCTTCATAACTTTGCCACCTGCAGATTTAGATGCTCCTGCACCTAATAGAATTCCCACATTTTCTAGTTGGCACAAAGAAGAAAGATGATTCTCAATATCTTTTAAGCTTATTTCATTTCCACCTTGATAATATGTTGTAACCATAAAAAGTTCCTCTCTGGAAAAGTTAATAGTCACAATATAACGATACCTCCATAGCTCTCCTAGATGCCCATACAAATATTTTACTCATGAATTTTTCACTCTTATCAAAAAAAGAATGTAAGTGCATGATTTAACTTGGATTAACTTAGTTATCACGAGGTCGTACCAGATCCATCTTGTTGGCTCAGATCCTCACGAAAAGTAACAACTATCTCTTTATCTTCAATTGCTTACGCTTTTTTACGCCGCCTGCTGGCTGTGATCAAACCGCCCAAAACGATCATCGAATGACGTTTTGTGAAATTCTGAATTCCCTCCAAGAACCCAGCCACGGTGAGGGCTAGACCATGAATTTGCACCATTTTATTTGTGCAAAAAATGCCACATTTTTAGCCCGAAGGTGGGCGGGGAGGAGTGCGGATTCCGTGGGACAGAGAATGCCGTGTGCCCATTTTGCAGCCAAGGTTGTCAGGGGTGAAAAAAAACGCGGCAGCATAGCTGGCGCGTTGGGTATGAACGAGGGCGGGCTAGTTAGGTGGGGTCATGTCTCTGAATACCTCAGCACAGAGGCGCTGCAGTAGGGGGTCGCCGGGTTCAAAGATAAGCGGGCGTGGTGGGGCCTTCTGTGTCCATGTGCTCTTGCTGGACTGGTGGCGCATGGTCTTGATGATGATACCGGCTTTGCCCTGGGTCAGGTTGGTCTGCATCCACTTGAGCGAGGGCTTGGTCGTGCGGGTACGTTTGCCCTGCTTGCGCTTGACGGTGTAACCCAGTTCCCGCAGGCGCACCGCTTGGAAACGAGAGCACGGTTCATCATGGGCGGTGTTCGTGCGCTGACCGCTGCGTTTGGTCATGCGCCAGCTGTTCCCCTTCTGATGCTGATAGGCAATGCGGGCTGCGAATGGTTGATTGAGGGTCACGGTTAAGGTATCAGCGGTGGGCTTTGAGCGCAGGCGTTTGGCAAAACCGCTCAGCTTTTTGTCTTTACGTTTGCTGTGACGCTTCGCCCAGGGTGAACCGTCAGGGGCCTGGCTTTTGCGAATGGTCTTACGGTTGGCAGTGACGATGGCCTTACCAATCGCGGCATTGAGGGCGCGTCGCTTCTTGGGCGTCAGCGCCAGCATGCCCAACTGTTCTCGCAAGCGCAGGAAGGATCGTTGGGTCGTGGATATATCATTCATCAGCTCTCTTTCCTGGATTGGTCACCCTGATGAGGTGATTAATTTATATGCAAGTTTCGGTCGCTGGTTGGGCTGCCATTCAGCTTTGGATTGATATTGTTTCTCTTGAGGAGAATAGTTTTTTCGCTGAGAACTATTCATTTCGTATCCTGATATTTTGATGTCTTGCTGGGCCACTCTACCGAGTGGCCTTTTTTTGTTTATTCGATGATGGGATTGAGCGTGTTGGCCAGGGCGTTGGCTGTTTGGGCATGGGCTTGCAGCTCTCCCGCTTCGTTCGGTGTGCCGACGCTGGGGTGGGTGTGGGTCGCGGTGGTGGTGGCCAGTTGCTCCACCAGGTTCATCAGCTGGAGCAGTAGCTGAAAAATATTGGTGCTGTCGGTCCCCATCCAGGATTGCGGTGCTTCCAGGTGCTGGCTTGTGCCGGCGATGGCTCGGCGCAGTTCACCCACCACCTCGGTGAGGCTGCCCGCCGTGGTCTGGCTCATGTTGCCCAAGCTCCCCAGGGTGAACGCATCACCGGCCAAGAGCTCAATACCGCCCAGCGCCTCGATGCGCTTCATGGCCCCTATCAGCTCCACGCTGTGTTGCTGCGTGCTTATCTGATGCTGGCCAAATTCCCCCAGATCGTCGTCGGCCTGCTGGCGCAACTGCCAGGCGCTGTCGGTGTGAGTGCGATCGGTGATTGCTGTGCGGTTGCCCACCGCATCGATGCGCTGCGCCACCTCGGCCCGCTGCTGTTGCAGTTGCTCACCCGGGGTGATATCGGGCAGGGGCCAGCCCTGGCCCAGAATAGTGCGCACAAACGGCCGGTCGACCCGGCCAAAGGCAAAGCCCAGCTCCACCACGGTGCCCTCCAGCGGATACTGCAGCAGTCCTTGTTCCTGACCACCAAACAGCACCGGCAGCGGCACCGCCCGATAAAGCGGGGTCTTGCTGTCCGGCTTGCCATCTTCTCCCAGCACCTGCACATCAACCGCATAGCGCGGCCGAAATGGATCGGCTGTTTGGCCGGCGCTGGCTCGGTCGCTGATGCTAACCACGATGCCAAATTGTGGCAGGTGGGTACCGGCGGCCAGTTCGGGAAACTGCTGCTCGGTCTGGCGCTGCTGGGCGCTCTTGGCCACCTTCCCCGGGGTGGCCGTGGTGATAGTCATATCTTCACCGGTGAGCCGTACCCGGATGACCCGCTTGCCATCCACGGTGGCCCCGGGACGCAGCACTGGCGAGGGGGGCATGGTGAACTGATTGCCCGCCTGGGCTCGCGCCCAGGCCGGATCCATCGTCACATTCTTGCCCGCCCAGCGGCTGTGCGCGTGGCTGCCGACAAAGATCGTGCCGTCCGGTTGCTGGTACCAGATAAAGTCCGGTACTGAAAATGCGCGGCCGGCATTGTTGAGCAACTGATAGCCGGTGCCGGCGCTGGTGAAATTAGGGATCGGGGTGTCGGTGTAATCGGCCCCCTGGGGGAGCAGGAAGGTCAGGCCGGTCTGCTCGGTCAACCAGGCCAGCATGCCGCGCAAGGTGGTGTGTTGTTGGCTGACCGGCAGGGGGGCCGCCAGCGCGCCTGCCAGCTCCCGGCACAACAGCCGACTACTGCCATTGTCGGTGGGCTGCACCGTTTCCACGTAGCCGGTGAACCAGCGGCGCAGATCGTTGTTGTATCCCACGTCCAGGGCGAAGGTATCCCCTTTGGCGGCTGCCCCCTGGATGACCAGCACCGCCCGACCGCCGGCGGACAGGTCGAGTGCGACATCATGTTCGACCAGGGCGCAGGGGGTGTCGGCGATGGTCAGGCGAGTAGCTAGTTTCATGCGAGAGAGTCATCCCATTTTTTCAGAAATTGCTCAAAGGCGGTTCGCTGCTCGACAGGTTGTTTTGTGTCATCTGCCGGTTCGGCGCCGTCGGTCCCCGAGCCGGTACTGGCGGCGGGGAGCGTCTGACGCTGCTCGCGCTTCTCCGGCACCGAGTTGTACTCACGCAGGGTCAGCGACACATGCCAGGCCATCTGACCGTCCTGCTCATCAGCCGAGATTGTGCCGGCAAACTTGACCTGGCGGATTTTCACCGCGCGGGCCAGCTGTGACCCAATGCGGTAAATGTGCCGCTGGCCACCGCTGTCATTTGCGCCGGCCAGGGCAAACAACGCCGTCAGATCTGCCGCCTGTTTGAAGGGGATGAGACCGGTTACTTTCAATTCCTTGGCCTTGGTCCCCTGCTCCGAACTGGTTGCGCTGCTGGTCTGGCCGGACTGGTCTTTGTCCTTGTACTGCATCGAGAGAGAGACTTTCATTCCCAGCAGTGCCATCGGTTGACCGTCCAGGGTGAGCAAGGCAGTTTTCATGGGGCAAGCTCCTGCCAGAAGGTGATCGGGGTGGCCGATAGCAACAAGGTGGCCACGGTGTGGGTATGGGCATGGCTGGGTGGGGTTGAGGCGTCGAGCTGGCTGGCCAGGCTGGCGGCGTCCCCCTCGCCTTGCCAGTGCCACACCTGACCGCTGAGGGCGGCGAGTCGATCCAGCGCCTGGCCAAGCTCGGTCAAGCGGGCCTCCCGGCGTGTGGCCAATGCCTGCAACCGTGCGATGGGGGTCTGGCTGTCTGCTGCCAGGCTTTCCAGGTGCGCGATACCGGCGCCCAGGGCGCTTCGGGTTTGGCGCAGGGGATCCCAGAGCAGCGGCTCACCCTGGCGCCAGCGGGGCACCATAGGTGCCGTGGGTTGGATCATGGTGGCATTGCTGGCTTGTAGGCGGCGCAAGGTAGCGCACCAGGCTGGGATTGGCAGCACTGGGCACAGGGTGGCCAGCAGGGAGGCCAGCTCACTGGCGCTTTGGGCCGTGACCAACCAGGCCACGGCATAGCCGGAACCGGCCGGGGTCAACGGGTCGGCGCCGTCGCGCAGTTTGGCCGCCAGCCGCGCCACCGCATTGGGGGCGGACAAAGCGTGCTCCGTCCCCTGCACCTGACCGACCCCGTATTGCTCAGGGGTGACGCTGAGGGCGCGGCCGGTTGCCAGCAGGGCATCCAGCGAGGCGCGAAGGGCGGCCAGGGCAGTAGCCTGACCGGATAGCGGGTTGACCGGGTAGTGTGCCCGATCGGCTAAGGCATCCAGGCGAGCCTGGGCGGCCGTGTTGCTGCCCGGAACCTGGGCAAGGACAGGCTGCATCTGTTCACGCATCCCGGCAGCGCTGGCGGGCCAACGGATGGAGCTTGTGGTCCAGCTCATCAGGTCCCCTTATGCGATATAGCGGTTGAACAAGGCAGGGCGGGTCGCGTCGCCCTTTTCAGCCAGTGTTTGCAGATAGGCAGTTGCCTCTCCCAGTGCGGCGTCAGTGATAAGCCCCAACGCGTGTTCCGATCTGGCGTAGCCGTAACACTCCAATTCATTAAGATACGTTTGCGCCTTGGCGCGCTCATCCCTCCGTGCTACCTGCTCACGGGTGGCGATCTCAATCCATCGCTCCGACTCAATATCGAACTGTGGCTGCAACATTGCCGGCATCGATGGCTGGATGTTTACTTTTCCGCTTTTGACGTAGTAGCCAGCGGGCGGCTGGTATTGGCCTGGCGCCAGCTCGTATTTCTCCTGTTCGGTCGGGGTCCGGCAGCACTTTTTCTTGGGGTCATAGACCAGGCGCTCCGGTAATGTCTCTCCCCGGTATTCGCACAACGCGATCCCTTCTTCCGCTTGTTGCTGATATTGCTTGATTGGCGTGTCAGACACCCATTTTACGCGGGGATAGCCCTGCAGCAGATCGGCGAGATACAGGTAGTAGTACCGTTTTTTCATGAGTCCTCCTTATGACAGGCGTTTCCAGATGTGGAGTTTGTAGAACGCGTTAAGCACAGAGAAGGCCGCGCCGCCCCCTTGAGTGTCCGTGCCAGGCGTGGCTCCCCATGTGTCACTTTCAGCCGTGCTTGATACACCGGCCCAATTCCCACCTGCTGATGCATGCATGTAATAGGCGCCTGCTGCTGCGGAATCGTTGGCGATAGCCACTGTTGAGCTCGGGACATTTTCCAGTAACGTGCCTGCATCACCGCTGTATTGGTCCAAAAAGAGGGAGTGAGCATGGCCGGGCACGTGGTGGGCGTGATCGGCAACCGTATGAGCGTGAGGTGGCATGTGCTCGACGCCAATGGCTGCCGTATCACTGCCGCCATACAGGCCGAGCCCCTCTCCCTCTGCGGCGCCCCGGAGGTGCTGATTGACAGCGATGCGCCCCCAGGTTGTGCCTGGATAGATAGCTGCTGGGTTGTCCAGGCTATCGAGTATCAGCACCGCTCCGATGATGGGAGGGGAATTTTGGGCGGGGGGCGGATTGCCGGTGTCATAGGCTTCGCGCCATTGTTCGTCCCATTCACCTGCACTGTGTCCGAAATTTCGCCATGCCAGCACCCCCGAGCCCGCATTGGGGTATGCCAACTGAATAAGGGTGTCGCTGGCATAAATAGATTTGGTTTCGCAATAAAACATTTCTCCCGCACTCGGCGGGTAATGGGCGCAGGTGGCCTTCTCGTACAAGCCAAACTCGCCCGCCAGACAGCCGTTCATGTCCTTATTGCTGATGATCGCAATTTCACCTTGCTGGTTGTTCAAGCTGTCGGTGCGGGGGGTGTAGGCCGCCACAGGCAGCGCCCCAATCTCTTCCGCCGTGGGCGGGTCAAGTATCTCATCCCAAAAATGGGCATGGGTGCGCTGCCGGCGGGCATCTGTCACGGTGCCATCGGCTGTGATGGTGGCTACCTGGGCAACGTGATGCAGATAGCCTTCGTCGGTGTAGTCGGTTAATGGTGTGGCGCTGAGCACCAGGTTGACGTGATTTTCCCAGGCACCAAGCAAGGATCCGGCCCGGTACACATCGACCCAAACACCCATTGGTAGAGCTGCCGGTGTCACGATCTGATCGTCGCTCAGTACCGCCAACAAGCCGCCGATCACCCCTAAACCTGGGTGCGTGTGGTACACCCCGGCGTTGTTGGTGACCAGAAAGCCATTCCCCTCAAACCAGGCGGGACCATAGAGCGGCATCGCCAGCGCGCGCATGTCCTCATCCAGCCCGCGCAGGCGGGCGGCATAGTCAATCTGCCAGGTACTGGCATCGACCGTGGTGATGGTGGCCAGGCTCGCCCGGTCGTACTCCATCAGCATGGATTTGACCAGGCTGTTGCCGGTCTGGCCGCTGGCCTCATCGGTCTTGAGTTTGGCCTCCAGCCCCTTGTGCACGATCATCCCCACCAGGTTGGTTTCGGTGTTGATGAGGTACATGGCATTGAACTCGAAATCGCCGACGCGGGTGTCCATCACAATGGTGTAGGCCACCGCGTCGAGATTGATGCGCCCGCGCTGGTCCACCGCCTGGCGATACACAATCTGCGCAGCCGTCGGCAAGCCGTCATCGGGGCTGATGGGCAGCTCGGGATCGAGATCCGGGATGTTGGCCAGCACGAAGGCATCGAGCACCACCGGGGCTTCGTCGGTCAGGCAGGCTTGCCAGTAGCTGGCAAAGGCGTTGGTGATAACTTGACTCATAAGTTCCTCTTGAGTGATGCGCCAAAGACTTGCTGGCTCATGTCGATACGGGCCGCGTGCACGGTCGCGGCTTGTGGATAGACCACCTGAAAGCGATAGCGGCGGCAGGTGCGCCCGTAGTGCTGGATCAGTTCCATCATCAGCGCCTGGTTGCCGGCTGCCGCGCTGTCGGTCACCTCGATAGTGATCACGTCCCAGTCTGTGTCGGCCTGGCGTTCGTGCAGTTCACACCAGCCGAGCCCCAGGCGCTCAAAGATGCGTTTAAAGCCTGCCACGTCGCCGGCGTCCCGGGCGTTGAGGTAAGCCCACTTCACCCGCTTGCGGTACAAATCCAACGGCTCGCCGTCAAAGCGGGTAATGTCCCGCTCCCACGCCAACAGCGCCAACAGGCGGGGCGAACAGGTCAGCGGATCCTGGCTGGCCAGCGGGTAAAGCAACCAGGTACGCAGCTGCCGCCAGAACCCCATGATCCCGGCTATCAGGAAAGACGGCTCTTGGGGGACTTCTGGCAGGGTGTCGCCATCCTCCCACCAGGGCACGGTGTGTGCTGGCAGCAGTGGGGCCTGGTCATCACGTTCACGGGGGGTCATGCGGTGACTACCTCCAGTGAGGCCAGGCGAGGAACATCAAGCAGTGACACGATATCCGTATTCGCAAAATCCAGGCTTGCCAAGGCTGGGAAGGTCTCGTGCAGCTCGCGCCCCAACTGACTGAACGAGAAGCGCGAGCGGGGCGCGGTGCGGGTCACGTCCGGGTAGGCGGTGGATTCACGAAAGGCTGCCCGGATAAGGGCATCGACACCGGCCAGGAGCGCGGCCAGTTCTTCCTCTTCGAGGTTGGCCACTGGCCAGATCGTCACGCTGACATCCACCAGGGTGTCGGCTAGCGGGAACACCTGCAGATCATCGCCGTGACCGTGGTTGCCTTGCACGGTCACATAATCGTTGAGCTGGGCGATCAGAGTGTCAGGGGTGGGCCCCACGTCCAGCAGGATGTAAGCGTTGGCGGTACCGGGCCCGCGAGGACCATCGTGTTCAAAGTAGATCTGATCCGGGCGCACGCCGGCGACACTGGCCAGCATGCTGCGGTACACCGAATCGATGTGATAGTGCGAGACGGCCGAGAACTGGGTCTGAATGCGCAGACCCAGCGAGTCGTCATCCTCCTCATTGCTGCCTACCTGGGTGATCCAGTCCGGGCCATTGCTGGCCGAGACAATGCCGGTGATGGGTTCGCTCAGCAGGTTGTAATAGCCCGGTGCCAGGTTGTAGGCCACGCCGGCCTTTTCGGCCTCGCACACCACCTGGGCCACGGCCTCGCCGGCGGGGCTGACCACGGCTTGCACAGGGCGCAGACGATAGACCACGCCATCGATGCGTTCGGTGGCCACAGACACAGACGCCAGGATGGTGACAGAGTCGGCGGGGTTGGCCTTGACGAAATCGACCAGGCCCCGGGTCTTCTGAGCAGGCTTGCGGGTGAGGTCTACATCCCAGGCCTTGAGGTCGAGATAGACGGCTTTGGCGGTGGCGGCAAAGCTGTTGGGCAGCACGTAGCCGGCGAGCAGGGTGCGCAGCAGGAAAGCAGCCGGGGTGACCACCACCCCTTGCACCAGGCGCCAGAACGGACTGACCGCGCTGTCATTAGAAATCAGCGAGCCGCTGGCGGTGACCTGGCGTTTGAGCTCGGCGGTGATCGCCTCGTCGGTGGTGGGGATCCCCGCCTCATCGAGCAGGGCGGTAAAATCCACACGGGGGCGGATGCTCATAGGGTTACCTCTATCAATCCGAAATCGTAGGTTTGAGCGGTCAGGGCGATGGTGCCAGGGTGCACCTCGGTCAGCTCAATCGTGCCCGGTACCAGGCGCACATCCACCTCGACCAGCAACTCAATCTCGGTCATCACATCTGCACGCTGGGTGGGGCTGCGCTCGCCCAGGAGCTTGCGGGCCAGTCCTGACTCCATGATGGAGTGCGCAATGTCCTGGCCGATGCTGTGCCGATCGGCGGTGTAGCGCGGCTGGCTGCCGTCATCGAGCAACCAGGCACCGCCCTCGACCCGGATATCCACATAAAGCGGCTCACTCATGGCGCCCCCATGAATGCTTCTTGTGCCAGCTGGGCGGGCGACATCGGATTTTGGAAGTGGTTGTGCACCTCGCCCACGGTCACGGTTTTGCCAGCGTTACCGCGCTGGGCATTGGCGTTGGCTTGAATGAGGCTCATGCCAAGGCCACCTGCTGGCACGGTGGTCGCCGGCGGGGCCAGATAGCTGGCCAGGGGCGCGGTGGCCTGCTGGTTTTGTCGTTGCAGCGACACCGCTTGGGTGAGGTCGGGCAGTGCGCCTATACCGCTGGTATCGACGCTCACACCGGGGATGAGGTTCATCATGTCCAGCAGCTTGAGCACCCCTTTCATCAGGGTATTCATGGGCCACAGGGCAATCTTGAACATCCAGGCCAGCACCTCGCCGACCGACTGGCCGGCGCTTTTCATGTCGTTGAGAGAGGCTGCGCCGGTGTCCAGGGTGCCAAAGAACGAGCCCACCCAGCTGATGAGCGAGCCAAAGCCGCTGGCCAGCGCGCCGAGCACATCGACAAAAGGTTGGAACAACTCAAAGATGACCGGGCCGAGCACGTCCCAGATCCCGCTAAAGAAGGCGCTCAAAGGGGCCCAGTAGGCCACCACCACGGCGATGGCGCCGGCGATCAGCAGCAGGGGCCAGAGCAGGGCACTGAAGGCGGTGGCCGCGATGCCGACGGCGCTGGCCAGCACGCCGGTTGCCAGGGCACTGACCCCCGATACCACCGCCCAGACACCTGCCGCACCGGCCAGCCCCAGCACCACGAGAGTGACGGTGCCGAGCAGCTTGGTCAGGTGGGGAAACATATCCATCCACTTTTCGACCTGGGCGCCGCCATCGGCAAAGGCCTTGGCCACGCTGTTGATGGGGGCCAGTATCGAGCCCATGAGTTTGGTTTTCAGTGCGGTACTGACTGCGCCCAGCCGTTCCCATTGGTCGGTCATGGCGCCGGCCATTTCCTCTGCCTTGCTCAATCCCGTGGTTTTGCCCAGCGAGTCCATGCTCTGGTGCAGGCCGTTGGTTTCCTTCATCAGCAAGGAGACAAACGCCAGGCCATTCTTGCCGCCGAACGCCTCGCTGAGTTTGCCCATGTCGGCATTTTTCAGTGTCCCACTGCCAAAACGCTTTTTGAGCTTGTCCAGGATAGTGAGCATGGGCAGCAGCTGGCCCTTGGCATCGGTGAACGTCATGCCCAGCTTTTTGCCGGCGCCGGTGAGGCCGGCCAAAAATGCCTTGAATTTGGTACCGGCTTCGCTGCCGCTCATGGTGGCTTGCAGCGTACCCAGGATCGCAAATTGCTCGTTCATGCTGACGCCAGCAGTGGTTGCCTGTGCGCCCAGGTTACTGAATGCCTCGCTCATGGCCGCGCCGGTGGTCTTGAACATCTGCACGGCCAGCGCGGTTTTGCCGGCCACGGCTTGCACCCAGTTGGCCTTGCCCATCTGGGCCGCTTGTTGTTTGAAGATGCCGTACATGGTGCCCATGTAGCTGGTGATGGTGCCCGTGTCGGCTTTGGTGGCGGCAGCCAGGACGGCGGACGACTTGGTGAAGGTGGAAAGCTCCGAGCCATTGAGGCCCGCGATGGCAGACTGGATATCGTAGGAGGCCCGCACAAACTCCACGGCGCTTTTGCCGTATTCCATGGAGAAGGCGAGCGCGGTCTGGCTTAAGCCCTGCAGGGCATCTTGTGCAACGCCCAGTGAGGCCACCTCGCCCAGGGCGCGGTCCATTTCGATCGCAGGATCGAGCACGGAGCGCAGGGCCATGCCCACCGCCATGATGGTGGCCACGCCGCCGGCCATCTTGCCCCAGCCGGCGGCGGTGCGGGCGATGCCCTTGTCGATCCCTTTCAGCGGGCCGGAAACCTTGTCCACGATGCCGATCTGGAGCATCAGCTTTTCAAATGAACCGCTCATGTGCCTGTTGCTCCTGTCAGCCGTTAAAGGCAGTGGCGATGCCGTTGGCCACGGCGATCACCTGATTGTCAAAGTGGTGCTTGTCGAGCCAGAGGGCGCGAGCCAGTGAGTCGGTATCGTCTGGCTCGCCCGGCAGGTACTGGCGCCGCAGCGCCAGCGCCTGCTCATACGGGTTTGAACCGATAGCCTCGCACCGGCTTAAGAGTTTTTTACCTCGATCTCCACGGTCGGGGCGTACTGATCAACAACGGCCTGAGCCAGCTGGAATGCCAGGCCCGGGTGCGTGTCGAGCAGTCCCTTGAGGGCGGCCTTGTCTTCGGGGTGCACCACCCGATCCAGGTAACGCTTGCTGGGGCCGACCTTGTCATGGGGGGTCAACTCGTTGATGTAGCCGTTGTGGGCGGTCATGTTCGGGGTAAAGCGAACGTCGGTACCGGCAATGGTCAGGGTGATAGTGCGATCGGTCTTGCTCATTTGTGGGCTTCCTGTTGTTGAATAAACCAGTGTGCTTGTGTGTCTATCTGGGCCTGACAGCGGCGCAAGGCACCCTGCAGGACGGGAATAAAGGCCACCGCGTCACCAAAGGTGCGACCGGTGAACGGCGGTTCAGGGCAGCGGGGCATCAGTCCGGCCGGGGGCAGTACCGGTACCCGCTGCACTACCGTTGCCGGCAGTGGGCGGCTTGAGCAGGCGCACAGCGTCAGCAGGCAGAGGCTCAGCAGCACAGTCCGGGCGACCGGGTGCAGGGGTGGCGATCGCAGTGTTAACGGCATCGATATTCCTCTTTGTGTCGCCCTGGATGGCATCCAGCCGGGTGCCCAGGGTTTGCAACAGGGCGTAGGCCTGGGCACGCTCAACGGCCGCCTGTTTGAGCTGGGCCGCCTGGTCGGTGTTGGCCTGGGCCAGGTCGGCGACTCGTTGAGCCGACTGGCCAATCTGTTCATTGGCGGCATCGATGCGCCCGCCCTGCCACCACACCACGGCGGTAAACAGGGCGACCAGTAGGCCGATGGGGATCAATTGCGCTTTCATGCCAGCACCCCGCCGAACTCGGTGAACTTGGCCAGCAGTACCTCAATGGTGTGCTCGGGCTGGTTGTATCCAGCGCCGGGGAAGCTTGCCCAGATGTTGCTACATTTGATGAGGGCCTGCTCGATGCGGCCGGCCTCCACATCTGCCAAGGCATGCTGCTCACGGATGAGTTGCACCGCCCAGGCATCTTGTGAAGCCGGGCCAAAATCGGGCAGGTCTAATCGGGTGCGATAGTGTTGCCAATATTTTCCGAGCTGTTGATAGCGTCCTGCAGCGGTACTGATGAGCCCCGGCCGCACTTCAATTTTGATGTTGGGGTGGGTGGCGTAGCTGTCAAAGAAGCCGCCCGGGTTGACCAGCTTGTTGTAACCGTCATCGCCCAAGCCCTTGGTACCTTCCGAGAAGGCGAGCATGTCCAGGAAGGCGGAGAGGTTGACGCTGTAGGAGCGGGTCATGGGTGTGTCTCCTGATTGATGAGGGCATCAAACTCCTGGCAGGTCTGGGCAAAGCGGGGGGCTTCCAGTTCGACCCCGACAAAGCGGCGCCCAAGGCGCCAGGCTGCCTTGCCGGTGGCCCCGGATCCCATGAAAAAATCGCCGACCACATCGCCCGGGCGACTGCTGGTACGGATGATGTGTTCCATCATGGCGGCGGGTTTCTCACACGGGTGTTTACCCGGATAAGCCTGCACCGAGGGGTAGTGCCAGACGTCGGTAAAGGGCACCTCTTTACTGACCGCGAAGGGGCGACGCAGTCGCGCGTGCTCGCTCTTGAGCTGGTCGTAACTGGCAACCAGAGACTGATACGTTTTATGCAGTCCCTGATAGGTCTCTTTCAGGGCGTCATGAGGGCGGTCCAAGTAGCCTGCCTTGCGCGCAAACAGCGCCTGCAGTTGGGCATATTGCTGTTCACTGGGGAGCTGCCATTGACTGGCCCCAAACCAGTGGCTACTCATGCGGGTGCCGGTGGCCTGATTGATCTCCCGCGCCGTCACACCGGCGGCCTGTTTGGCTGCCTGAAAGTAGTCAATCAGGGGGCGCATCACCTGGCCACGCAGGGAGTGGCACGCCTGGCGGTAGCCACTGGCATCGGCTGCGCCGTGGGCATTGAGCTGCTCGGCAAAGATGACCCGCTCGCTGGCGGGCCAGAAATTGCGCATGGTGGATTTGTCCATCCGGTTCCAGACCCCGGAGGGCTTGGCCCAGACAATGTGGCTCAACACGTTAAAGTGCCGGCGTACCAGCATCTCGATATCTGCATTCAGGCGAGGAGTACAAAACAGATAGAGCGACCCGTTGGGCTTGAGGATACGGGCGAACTCCATCACACACTGCTCGAGCCAATCCAGATAGGCGGTGACGGTTGGCCATTGGTTATCCCAATCGACGTCCTTGACCCGGTAATAGGGCGGGTCGACGGCCACCAGATCCAGTGCATGGGCGGGCAGGGTTTTCAGGTAGTCCAGTGAATCGGCGTTCACCAACTGGAGTCGCTCGTGGATCTGATGAATGGTGATGTTGGCAGCCTTCACGGGGCTTACTCCTTTGTTTTGTTGCTGAGCAGTTGTTTGGCCGCCTCGCGCAGGGTATCGACCCCAAGCAGGCCAATCATGCCGCCGATAAAGCCGCCGGCCTGACCGGGGATACCGAGCCAGGTAAAGCCGCTGCTGGCTGCCAGGGTGATGGCGCCGCACAACAGCATTTCCAGCGTGCGGGCGCGGCCGGTGCCGCCGCCGTAGGTGATGCGTAGCCAGGCGGTCAGCACAGCCAATGCCACGGCGTAGAGCGTGGGCCAGTGCGCGGCGAGCCATGCCGCCAGGCTTTCCCACAAGGCCGAGTCGCGATAGGGCATCGGCTACCCCAGCAGGTGACGGGTGTCGTCATCGGACAGGTACGGGATACCGTTGATGCGCACGAACTCGGGCGAGGTGACCAGCCCCTTGACCTTGTGGGTCAGCGTGCTGCCGCCCTGGGAGTCCGAGTCGAGCAGGTCGGTCATGATGAGCTTCACGCCGAACACCTCGATTTTCAGCTCCTCGCCGCCGGTGTTGGCGTAGAACAGCGCATCGTCGGGTTCCACGCCGCGAAAGCTGCCGAATGAGCGGGCCGCGTCGAGCAGAAATTTCAGGTACTTGGTGGTGAACTCGTATTCAATCTCGGCCGTCACATCGCCATCGACAAAGCCATCCGGCACGCCACCGGTTGAGGCGGCAGCGGTGTTGTCGGTGATGGTGAGGGTCACCTTGCTGGCCTGAACGTCAACCCCGAGCAGGGTCACATCGACGTTCATGCCGGAAATGCGTTTGCTGCCACTCATGCGGCCTCCGAGGTCAAGCTGGTATCGAGGATGATGTTGATGGTGATGCCCTTGGGACAATCCACGGTGCGCACCACCACGTAGATGGATACCCGGGTTTTGCTGGTCCAGGTGATGGTGATATCGCCATCCTTGGGCGGGCTGATATCACCCGGGAACGGCTGGCCGTTGATGGTGGTCACCCGTGACATCTCACGCAGCGGCTTGCCCAACGAGGTGATGTTGGCGGCGGTGGATTGCGGGGTGGAATTGAAGCTGCGGTCCCCCAAGCGCGGGATGGCAATCAGGCGCATCCGGCGGCTGACCTTGTAGGCGACCCGCAAGTTTTCAATTACCTGGTAATCGCCGCCCTCGGCGTCGAGCTGCATGCCATCGGACCAGTACACGCCGTCATAGTCGGGGTACCAGATAGGCACCGAAAAGCGATTGGTGGAAAGGGTCACCAGGGTGGCCAGTGGCAACTCGATGCCATCCATGTCCACCGGGGTGTCACCAAGGCCGACCAGGGCGCCGGTTTTGACCCGACACGGGCTGTCGGCGATGCTCACCGCCCGGTTGCACAGGCGGCCAGCATAGACGCCGGCGAGGTTGGGCCAGAGCATGGGCATCAGTCCCACGGAGGGGGCGGCGATGCCATCCTGCAGGGCGGACAGCTCGGCCTCGTAATCGGGCCAGCCCTGGGCCAGCAAGGTCTCATCCTCGGTGTCGTCTTCCGTCCGGATGCCTGGCACGGCCAGCAGCATAAAGGTCCAGCGCGAGTACGTGGCCAGCAGCTCTTTGTTGAGCGCTTCGGCGGCATTGATGGCGGCCTCGTCCCAAGTTTGTTCGAGCACCACCACGGCTTCAAACGACTGGGTGGCCTGGGCGGTGCGCACCGCGTCCATCCACTCCATGTCGGTGGGCAGCACAAAGACGCCGGCGGTCCAGTTCTGGCCGGCATTGTCGCGAGCGGCCAAAAGGTTGAGTTTCAGCGGGGTATCATCGGTGCCAAGCGCGGTATCAAAATCGGTCTGGGCGTTGACGCTCAGGAGCTTGCCGGCGTTGGTGACGCCGCTGCCGATGAAAAGAAAGTGCCGCTCAATCTCGGCGGTCTCGCCCTGCATCTGGTTGAGGTTGTTGACCTCGACAAAGGGAACGGTCATAGGGACTCCTGTTAATCGTGGGCAATGCTCACGGTGATATCGGCATCTTCTGCCACCCACACTTCATAGGGGGCGACGGCCCAGCGCTGGCCCTGCCAGTGAATGAGACCATCCACATCGGGGACCAGGGAAAGTGGCTCCGAGAAATCCACGGTCAGCTCCATGTCGGCGGTGTGTTCATCAAGCGGGGTGACGGTGTAACCCGGGTCATCAAGGCCGCGCATGTCGCGGTCCACGTCGTGCTCTTGTATCCAGGCTGCCGCCACCGCCAGCAGCATGGCCGGGTCCACGTCACGAAACGGCAATCCCTCTATCGTGAACACCGCCTGATAACTGAGCCGGGCGATGATGTAGCCGCCATCGCCCATGTTCTTGGGCTCCAGCTTGACCGTGCCGCCCTCCATCCAACTGTCGAGCCGCTTGTGCAGACTCTCGGGCAACGCCTGCTTGAGCGCGGCATGTAGGGCATGCAAAAAGGCGCCTTGCTCCGGTGGCGGGGTCATATCAGCACCGCCCCGGTGCGGCGCTTGCCCTTGATAGCCCGGATAGCCTGCTGGCTTTCGGCCAGCAGCTGCTCGCGGGTATCCACGCTGCGCTCATTGAGGTTGTTGGCGGCCTCGCGCTCGGTGACGCTGGCGAACTCCGGCAACATGGCTGCTTTGGCACGGGCAAACACGGCGCTGAGGTAAAGCTCTATCAGTGCGTTGTTGCCGCCCTGGATGCTGATGCCGGGCACCTCCTCTGCGTGCTTGTAGCCCGCCGCCAGCAAGGTGATTTGATGGCTGGCCAACTGCAGGTTGATTTCACTGGCCGCCGCCAGCAAGGCGGCGGTGATGGCACCCGGGTCTTGTTCTGCCGGCACGGCGCGGCGCTTTTCAAAGTCCGCCGCGCTGATGTCAGGCCAAAAGCCGTCATTGGTGATGACGTCTGCGCTGTAAGTGATATCGCCGCCTGCAAACATGCTGATCTCGCCTTAACGTGTCGTAACGAATGGGGCGCCCCTGAAGCCACGAAATTGAGCGCAAGGCGAACCTGGGTTGCCAGGCTCATTCCCGCCGGGGCGCGGTGGCGTGGGAGTCGTTATGTGGACTCAAGTGCCCGCAGGCGCATCGCAATCTTCTGGCGCAAGGTGCCCACCCCAATCTTGCGGTGGGTCTTGTCTGCCAGCGCCAGCCAGTGGTCGGCCTGCTCCAGGGTGGCGCTGTCAGCCAGCGCACTGGGGCGTGGCACCCCGTCTTTGTCTCGAAGCAGCAGGCAGCCGGCCAGCTTGTACCACTTGGCGGTAGCCTGTTCGTTCAAGCGCCACTGTCCGCGTACCTTGTCAAATACCTGGGAGAACCAGGGCTCGACGGCGTGCCCCGTGGCAGCTTGCTCCTCGGCCCAGGCCAACACGGTGTCGGCGGTAAAGTGCGCCCAATCGCGCTTGATGTTGCTCGGCGTGCGCTGGTTCTGCTCGATGGCCAGCAGTGCCCAGTTGATGGCGGTGTCCAGATCGCCCACGTCAAAGGCCCAGATGATCAGCCGTTGAAACAAGGCGTTTTGATACACAGTGCCCTGGGTGGCTAGCGCCAGGTATGACTCGACATAGGGCCGGTATTTGGGCAGCAGCTCGGTGCGTTTCATCGCCACCTTGTCACTGACCCGGGCCAGCGCTTTGAGCCGAACCATGTCCTGCTCCAGCGCGATGAGCTGCAGGTGCAGGCTGTTGGCCACCATGCCGGTGGCCTGGCCGGTCACTGCTGCCTTTTCAGCGGCTTGGGTCGCCATGATCCGCTGTCGATGCTTAAGCGCCGGGGACAACATGGTTAACCCTCAGCGGGCGGTGGCTCAGGGCGCGGGCCAATCTCGATATCCGCCGGCTCGTAGCCTGCAAACGCCTCGTAATCGGGGATCGCGTAGCCTTCCATGCGCCAGTACTGATTATCAAAGCTCAGGGTGTCCTGGTTGTTCTTGGCGCTGCGCTGGCGGGTGCCACGCTGGGTGTAGATGTGCAGGTTTGCCAGGCGGGTGACCACCATGCCGTTGGCCGGGAAGAACGGTGGCACAAAGGCGCGGCGGCCAGCGACTGACTTGGCCAGGTCTTGGGCGGCCTTTTGCTCGCTCGGCTTGGTGGCCTCGCTGTAGAGCTGGTGCTGGGCGGCGGCCATCAGCCCGGAGCCGACCAGTACCACCAAGCCGGTGTCGGTGCGGTGCGCCGGGTGGATAGTGGCATTGATGAGATCGGAGGCCATGGCATCCAGGGTGGCAAAATCCCCTGCGCCATCCGGGTCGAAATAGAGCTTGTCGCCGGCATCGGCGGCCACAATCTGGCTACCGCCGTGCCACTCACGGGCGAGCTGGTACCAGCCTTTATTGATGTCTTCGCCCAGCGGGTTGGTGGCGGGATCGGTGTCGTCGGCGGTCTCGATGCCGTTCCAGCCGATGCGCAGCATGTCCAGACCAAAGGACTTGGTGACAAAGTCATTCATGCGGCGGACAAATTCGCCATCGCTGCCGGCGTTGGCCCAGGTGCACAGGGTGGCCCAGTCGAGCGAGGCGCACGAATCGACCGACACCAGCTCGTAGCTGTCGCCATCCACGCCGAGCTTGCGCTTGAAGCGCCCGCCCTTGACGCGGCCGGTGTAGAGGCCACCTATGCCGGTTTGCACTACCTGGCCTTTGACCTGATCCACATCCACACAGGTGATGAGGTTCAGAAAGTCGGTGGCCTCGAGCAGGGCGTCACGAAAGCTGGTCTCTACCGGATCAGTGACACTGAACAGGTTGGCAAGATCGGGCAGGGGGACGCCGAACGATTCGGAAAGGACCGAGAAATATTGGGTGATGCGCTCGCGGGCAAGCGGGGTCAGGTTCTGTGACATGGTGAGTCCTTAAAATGCCTTGAGCTTGGTGTCTTTGCCGCCAAGCGCGCCCGGGCGCTGGCCCGGCACCTCGGCGGAGAAGGTGTCGATTTTCTGATTGAGGGTGTCGAACTTCTCACCCAGCCCTTTGAGGGTGTCATTGAGCGCAGTGAACTGGGCGCCGTCGTCGGCTTGGTTGTCATCGCCCCCCTTCGCGTCCGGTTTATCCGGATCGGCGGTGGGCACGTCTTTGCCCAGGGCATCCAGCTTGGTGCTAAATGACGCAACCGCGGTGCCCAGGCCTGTGAGGGTGTCGTTTAAGGCGGTGAATTGTTCGTCTTTCATATCATCGGTTTCCTCGTCGGGGACGGTGTGGGGTTCCTGCCGAGTGGACGCTGGGGCGTCACCGGGGCCGGCGAGGAAGCGGAAAAACTGTTGGGCCAGGTTGGGGCGCATCTGCGCTTGGGGCTCGGCAGTGAAGCCGGACAAGTCCAGTGGCATGCTGTGCCCCACTAGGCGGTGGGGGTGCTTGGCGGAAAACTTGAGCATAGTGGTGCCAGTGCTGGCGGGCAGGTCGGTGACCCCCAGCCCGAACAGGTAGGTTTTGCCGGTGCTGGCGAAATTTTCCCAGGGTTCGATGGAGCAAAACTTCATCTGGCCGCGAGAGTTGGAATAGATGAGATCGCGGGTCGGGCTCAGCACGGCAAACAGGGTCATCTTGCCGTCAACGGTGTCACTCTTGAGAGCCTGTACGTGGCCCATGTTCTCGGCGTAGTGGATGTGCTCAGGCCAGAGCTGGGCGCAATAGAACTCGGGGTCGTAGGTCTCGGCCATGTCGGTTATCCACTGCGCCG
The DNA here is from genome assembly GCF_054052465.1 of Aeromonas enterica. Classification (NCBI taxonomy): domain Bacteria; kingdom Pseudomonadati; phylum Pseudomonadota; class Gammaproteobacteria; order Aeromonadales; family Aeromonadaceae; genus Aeromonas; species Aeromonas enterica. Next base: position 78,549 of record NZ_JBSTYL010000017.1, read on the forward strand.
AAATGAGGCGCCCATCGATGGATTCGCCCTCGGTGGCGATGGCTACCCAGCCGGTGCGCAGTGATGAGTCTGTTGGAGTTGGCACAGCGGCCCCCTGTTGCGTCGAATTGGTGTCAGGTTATCGGGGCGGGGTAGGGGGAGCACTCACATGCGTTCGGGCGATTTCGGATATGGCCCTCTATCCGAACTCATCCGAATGAAGGCGGCGGGATGCGTCAGCCGCGCTCAGTATCATGGCCCTCAGCGATGACACTGAGGGGCGTTCGTGGCCTATACCGAAGAGATACGAAAAGCGGCAAAGCGGTTGTACCTGGCCCGCTGCACACCCCGAGAGATAATGCGCGAGCTGGGGCTGGGCAGCGTGCGGGTGGTATACCTGTGGGCAGAAAAGGGTAGTTGGGCGGCCCTGCTTGGTGATGAGGCGATCGAAGATGCCATTGATCGGCGAGTGCAGGCCCTGCTCAAGCGTGAAAAGAAAACTGCCAGCGAGCTGGAGGAGCTGCACGGCCTTATCAATCAGCACGTCAAACTCAAAGAGCAAGCCGCCAAGCTCAAAGAGCGAGAGGTTGCACTCAACGCCCGCCAACAAGATGAGACTGCGGGCGGCCACGCTACGCAGGCTGAGGGTGGGGGGCGGCCGGGTGAGCGAAAGGCGGGTAAGAAGGGCGGCAAAAAGGCCAAGAACTGGGTAGGTGACCTGGGGCCCGACGATTTTGCCAGCTGGCTGGCCTCGCTCTATCCCCATCAGTTGTATGTGCGGGATGTCAAAAATGATCCGGCCATGCCGCGCACCCGCAACATCCTCAAAGCCCGTCAGATCGGCATGACCTACTACTTTGCCGGCGAGGCGCTGGAAGATGCGGTACTGACCGGCGGTAACCAGATATTCCTGTCGGCTACTCGCGCCCAGGCGGAGATCTTCCGCGCCTACATCATCAGCCTGGCACGTACCTTCCTCGGGGTTGAGCTCACCGGCAACCCGATTGTACTGTCCAACGGCGCCACCCTGGTGTTTTGCTCAACCAGTGCCAACAGTGCCCAGAGTTACACCGGTAATTTCTACGCCGACGAGTATTTCTGGATCCGTAACTTCAAGGCAGTTACCGACGTGGCCACCGGCATGGGCACACAAGCACGCTGGCGTAAAACCTACTTCTCGACTCCGTCCAGCAAGGCCCACGGCGGTTATCGACTGTGGACCGGGGACGACTGGAAGGGCAAAGATCCGGCGCGCCAGGCGATGGACTTCCCGACCGATACCGAGCTGCGCGATGGGGGCCGTGTCTGCCCGGACCGGGTATGGCGCTACATCATGACGCTGGCAGATGTGGTGGCAGCCGGTTTTGACATGATCGACATCGAGGCGCTGCGTGAAGAGACCGCTGTTGAGGTGTTTGATCACCTCTACATGTGCGAGTTCGTTGACGATGAAGCCTCGGTGTTCAAGTTTCAGCACATGGAGCGGGCCGGCACTGAGATCAGCAACTGGAACGACTACACCCAGGGACTGCCCGAGCCCTTTGGCAAGCGGGAGGTGTGGCTGGGGTACGACCCGAGCCGAACCCGCGACAACGCCACCCTGGTGGTGGTTGCCCCACCGCTGTTCCCTGGCGAGAAATTCCGGGTGCTGGAGAAGCATTTCTGGCGCGGGATGAACTTTCGCTATCAGGCTGGCGAGATAGAGAAGATCGCTAAGAAGTTTCGGGTGACGTATTTGGGGATCGACGTGTCCGGTGTAGGAAGTGGGGTCTATGACCTGCTGCAGCCGGTGTTCAAGTCCACCATTACCCCGATTAACTACAACGTCGAGAGCAAGGCCAGACTGGTCCTCAAGATGGTGGACGTGGTCGAGTCAAACCGTATCGAGTGGGATCAGGAAGATACCGAGATCCCACTCGCCTTCATGAGTATCAAGCGCAGCACCACCGGTGGCGGTCAGATGACGTTCAGGGCATCGCGCAGCAGTGAAACCGGCCACGCCGACGTGTTCTTTGCCATCGCTCACGCGGTGGACAACGAGCCACTCGATACGTCGCGCCGGCGTAAATCCACCTGGGCCATAAGCCAACGAGGAACACATGAGCCGCAAACAGCGCTTTCATCAGCGGGCCCAGCGGCCCATCCCATCCAATGTGGTCAGCGCCCGCTCGGCAGTGACCTTTTCTATTCCGGAAATGGTGGATCCCACCGCCTGGATGACCGACTACACAGACGTGTTTTACAGCCCGTGGGGGGAATACTACATGCCGCCGCTCGATCGGCATGGCCTGGCCAAGGTGGCGCGCGCCAATGCACACCATGGCGCCATTTTGATGGCGCGGCGCAACATGGTGTCGGGTCGGTTCATCAGTACCGAGGGCGTGCCCCGAGAGGTGATCACCGCCTTTGTGCATAACCTGCTGCAGTTCGGGGATGGGGCATTGCTCAAACTGCGCAATGGCTTTGGCCAGGTGGTGGGGCTGCACCCACTGTCAGGGTTATATCTGCGCCGCTGCCCTGAAGGGGATTTTTTGATGCTGGAGCGCGACGGCAATCACAAGCGCTACCCCGCGCGGGATATCATCTGGCTGGCGCAATATGACCCGGTGCAGCAGGTGTATGGCCAGCCTGATTACCTGGGCGGGTTGCAGTCGGCCCTGCTCAACCAGGACGCGACGATGTTTCGGCGCAAGTATTTCCTCAATGGCGCCCACATGGGCTTCATCTTCTACGCCACCGATCCAAACATGGACGATGAGCAGGAGGATGAAATGAAGGAAATGATCGCCAGCAGTAAAGGGGTCGGGAATTTTCGCTCGATGTTCGTCAACATCCCCAACGGCAAGCCGGACGGGATCAAGCTTATTCCGGTGGGGGACATTGCGACCAAGGACGAGTTTGCGGCCATCAAGGCAATCACTGCCCAGGATGTGCTGACGGCGCACCGGTTCCCGGCGGCCTTGGCGGGTATTATCCCGGCGAACGGCAGCGGGGGGCTGGGCAACCCGGAGCAGTACGACCGGACCTATGCACGTAATGAAGTGATCCCGATGTGCGAACTGGTGGCAGATGCGATTAACGGGGCGGGCTTGCCGTCTCGGTTGCAGGTCAGTTTCAACCGCAGCCTGGAGGATGTCACTGCTGTGTGAAACCCCAACGGATGGTTATAATCGGGCGGAGTTATCGTCAGGGCGGGGGTATGTATGCGGGTATTTTGTCGGGAGTGTGGCGCGCTGGGGCGTATCACCAAAACGCACCGTCTGAGCCGGGATACATCGGATTTATACTGCCAATGCACGGACGCGGAATGTGGGCATAGTTGGGTGTCACAGATGTCATACAGCCACCCGTTGAGCCCATCGGGGCGCACTACCACGCAGTTGGCCTTGAGTCTCATCAACTCACTTAGTCCGGATGGGCGACAGATGTTACTACAGGGCTTGAATCAAAAATCATAACAAAAAATTCATTCATTTCTGTTTTAAATCAATATGTTATGGTTTTTCTCTTGAGCCGAAAACTTCAGGCGGTATTTATACTGTTGGGTGCCAATAGTCTGATCATCTGTTGACATCACGGTCAAAGATCGGGCTATAATGTGAGTGACGAAACGACAAACCGGATGAGAGAGCGTTTCCCAGCGGTGAAAGCCGTACTAGCGCAAGGCTAGTCGTAAAGTGGTGGCCGGATCTGATATTGGCAATATGCAATATCCAATAGAGTAGTTTTATATATCATTAAGAGTATTGATTATATTAATTTAAATTTTAATCAAGCTTAGTTTTGGGCGCCGAAAGGCGCCCTTTTACTTTTAACGTTTGGTCGAGGTTGGCTTATTCAGATAGACGTTTGTGCATAACAACTGGAATCCAATTCGTCCTAGCACTGCTGGAGCATCGCCAATAGGTTGTTCGGGGTATGCACTTTCTATGAACATGTTTAGATCCTGATAGCGTTTCTCTGCCTGCCCAGCCTTCTTTATGGTAAAAAATAAGTGATATGGTCCAGCTGGGGCATCAACAGCAATACTATGCGTCCAATTACGTCTTGTTTCTGTTTCATGCACTTTAATTTTGGGGTGGTTCATATCGTTAATTACTGAATTTAGACCCATGGATAAATTATGCCTAACAGGGCAAAACACCCGCTCCCTATTGCCTTGGTCTAGCAGTATAGGGAAAGTGTAAGGTGCTGATTGTGCGTCATAAGCGTGGGTGAAACAGTGGTTACTATAGCGAACTCGCACTCGTAGCACTCGACGGGCAGCCTCACTGTTAAAGCTGAAAGTGAATGGTTCCAGATGTTGGAATGAATAGTTTATCCCTCCGGCAATGAGCGGGGGGAAGTAAGGCTGATTGGACACACATTCTCCTGATGCGATAACTGACCGCTCTATTGCTACATCACGACGCGTTACCGCGATACTTCAAGCATTCTACCGCACCAATGGTATCCAGCACATAAGAGACATTGAATCTGATCCACACTTTATCATTTCTGATAACTAGAGTAATGCCTTGAGTGGTCATAACACTAGCCGTGGATGGCCATCTCGTTTATTGAACTCACGACAGTAGCTGCTCTGAGACGAAAGCCACTGTATCGCAGCTGTTGGGGGTCATGACATCTGCTGGCACCCAGAAAAACTCGGCATCGGCCGTCGCCTCTTGCCTAATCTCAATGGGCGGTTGTGGCCACGTGCGCAAATCGACGGTATCGCGCAGTCGGCCAAGCAGGGCGAGTGTTCGCTCGGCGTCTCCATCCTCCAGGACATCTAGTAGCGCTAGGGCATCGTCAGCGCCGGCAGCCGTCATGCTCGCCAGCCAGGCCGCGGGATCGCCTGACTGGACCAGCAGGCCCCGCACATCATCCAGTGTCTCCTGGCGTTTTGCCGCCCGGCGTCTGGCTTCGGCTTCAATCTGATACAGCGATGGTGCGTTTGGTTGTGAGTACGGGTGCCGCTCGGTCACTTTCAGCTCTCCGTTTCGGATACACACGAACCTATCACCTACTCTTACAATTGACCCCCGTCGGATCATGGCCACGCCATCCGTATCTAGCCCCAAATGAAATAGATTTCTCTCACTCAATGGATCCTCTTTAGATCCTTGAAAATCCCCCCGTACAGTTGTTGCCAGAGCTCCAAGGGGGGGAAGGGCTTCGCTTCGCTCGCAAACACTTAACTCGCTGCGCTCGTCCACACCCCAAAACTCGCTGCCCTGGGCCTTGGTGGCGTTCTGTGAGCCACATTTACGCAGCACCCATTCCCCTGTTCGAGTTTGCTGGATAAGGCCGTCAGTGGCCCGCACGCCCACAAGCTTGGTTTGCAGTTCGCCATATTGGTTGTAGTGCTCAGCTAGGGCGGTGCGATGGATGCTCAGGGGGCGTTCATCACGCCGGCAACAGGGGCCGCCCATGGCCTGGGTGAAGTTCTTCCAGTCAACCGCGTCGGCATAACGCCGGCACTCTTCCATGATGGGGCTGGTCAGCGGGGCAACGGGGATCCCCTTGGCCTCTTGCAGGCGGCCAGGTAGGCGGCGCAGTTCACGCCAGATCCCGACCGGCGGGCCTTTCAAAGGCTGGAACTGGCGCAGGCCCCAGAGTGAGGCCCAGGCACGCACCCGGCGGGCGCCTTCGGTGGCGGCGGTTTCGGCTTCCAGGTCGCCCTCGTCGCCGACCCGGTGGCCGTCAATGTTCTTGGCGATGTACTTGACGATATAGCCCACGGCGCCGCCTTTCTCCGGGTCCATCACCTTCCAGTCAAAGCGGGGTGTGATATCGCTATAAGGCTGCTTGCTGTCGGGGTGGCGCTTGCGCACCAGGTCATCCTTGTCATGGCTCAGGGCGTAACGCTGCAGGATACCGATCAGGCGGTGCTGGTGTTCTGGCTTGACCCAGATCAGCAAGTGCCAGTGGGGCGTGCCATCGTGGTGAGGCTCGACCACTCGAAAGCCGAAATAGTCGATGGGGTCTTCCACCAGGAATTCGCCCCGCTGTGACACGTTGCGGTCGAGGGCAGAGCGGCAGCGCTTCCACAGTTCGCTGATGTAGTGCTGTGAGTCGCGAGGGGATGAGCCATCGTGCTTGGGGTTTTCTGTTGTGCTGTCAGTCTTGCCGGCTTGGGAAGCCTTGACCGTCTTCCAGGGGTGAAAGCGGCTCGGCGCGGTCCAGGTGAAGAACAGGCCCACATAACCCATTTCGTCAGCCACATCAGAAAATCCCCGGGCCCGCACCACCAGTTCATGGCGGCGGTTCGTGGGGTTGGCAATAGAGGCTTTTACTGCATCCTCCAGGCTGATGATGATGTCATCCTGGGCGTTATAGGCTTCCATGTCCTTGAGCCAAGCAGCGGCCATCCGCTGGCGCTCAATGAAGGCTTGCAAGCCCTGACTTGATACATAGGCCGAGACCCCCTTGCGCACCTTGCCGAGCAGGATGGCGCAATGCTCGTTGTACTGGTCCCATATCTTGCGCAGGCGCCTGGCCCACCACTTGGGGTCGAGCCAGCGGATAAGGTGATGGGCGATGAAATCGTCGCGGTTTGCGGCCGTTCTGAACTTGGGCAAGCGGGGCAGCATGCCCCAGGCCGCGATCGGTTGTTTGCACACGTTCCACAAGCGGAGTGCCGGTACCTGCTCAGCGCCGAAATCGGTGGTGGCATTAAACAGCCGGGTGACCCGCTCGACGTAGTTGACGGCCAGGCGCTCGCGACTCTCCTTGGTTCGCAGCTGCTCGAGGGGTTCGGGGATCACGTTCTGCACCTGGCGCAGGGTGGTGATGCGGCTCGATAGCCAGCGGTTGGCCTCCTTGCAGATGGCCAGGCCCTTGAGTACATCAGACGCGCGGCGGATGCAGTAGCCCACGAACAGCTCGGCGATCAGGTCTTTGGGCAGCTGTACCCCAGGCCCGCCGTTGGCGCGGGGGATGGGGCGCTCAAGCAGGTCAAGTGCCCAGTCCAGATCGTAGGCCCCCTGGACTCCCACGAAATAGGAACGAATAGCCGCTATCTGGCTATCGAGATCGAGTGCGGCGGGTGGACGGCGGGCAGGCGGGAGGCGTGAATGTGCCAGGGAGCACAGCGCCACGCGGCGTGTGTTCATGATGTTTTTCGCTTGGGCCTTGACGGCCGTCGCCAATTTCCAGGCAGCGGGCTGCCTGGGTGGGATGGGTTTGGCGTCGAACAGCTCGCCGTGGTAGTCCCGCATCAGAACGGCAGCTGCTCATCGCAACGCAAATTGACGAGCATCAGCTCCTGGTGAGAGATGGTTTCTAACGTTTTTTGACGGGCGCAACGCTCCCACCTGCATTCAAACAGCAGGCGGCATAGGGCAAACTTGGACCTTGGTAAGCGAGCCTCCCGCAAGGCAAGGAGCTTGCGCTGGTACTGATGAAGGGTGGCCAGCTGCACCTCGGCGATGGCATACAAGGTGGCAATGTCGGCCTCCAGTTCCGCTTGCAGTGCTGAAAAGTCCGGGGTGTTCTCGGTCATCGGATCACCTCGCCCAGTCCATGCAACGGGGCGCACTCTTCCCACCAGTTACCGATCTCGGCAGCCAGCACCGCATCCCCTTGGCCGAGCGCCAGCCAGTAGATGGAACGGATCGCCCCTAGGGCGAGGAGCTCATCTCTATATCCGCTTAGGCCAATAACAAGATATTGCGCACGGTAGGTCAGCCAGTGCATATACAGCCCGCTTTTCGGGTTGGTCGGTTCAGCGGAGTCGGCTTCGTCTCCACTGTCATCATCGAGCAGCGCATCCGGGCGACTGGTGACAACCAGCTGGATCTGGATGTGCTGTGGGCCAGACTGGACGCTGCCCATACAAACGCGGTTGTCGTCCGCCCGGGCGGCGAACATATCGGCCAGCATGCCCTCGATCAGCTTGGGGGCCTGGCTGGCGATCTTGATAGCGTCGCTCATGAGACGGCTTCCTCTTCGATGCGGCGGGTGAGTCTGCGGCCCTCAATCCTGCTGACCATGTCCAGTAATTGCTGGCGAACGATGACCAGGCCATAGTCGGCAGCCAAGTCAATCAGGGCTTCTAGGGTCACCCTGATACAGAACAACTCCGCATCGGACATTGATGGCCGGTATGAACTGATGACGGTGTTTGCCGTTGCACAGATCCCGGCTGAGAGCGCTGACATATCCATGGCGTTTCCTCGTAGTGGTTATCGCTGAGCCACCACGCATAGGGGCTCAGCGATAAGGCCGGCGAACCGGCCAGGAATGAGGGGTTACTGATGGGATTGTTTGATGTCATTCGCAGTGAGAATGAGCTGAGCTGCATTAGTGCCGGTCATCAGCCATGTGATGTGCTCTTTGAGTTCGCCGTGGTTGGCGATCTGCAGGAGGAGGTAACCGCCGATCTCGCGATAGCCGAGCTCGTAGTTTTTCAAGGTGGTTGGCGGGATCCCCAACTTCTCGGCGAACTTGGGGCGACTCAATCCCATGGCCTCACGCAACTGACGCATACGGGCACAGGTTTCTTTGTTGAGGTGGTAGGTAGATTGCAGCTCAGTGGTGTGCATGGGGATAGACATAGTGATGGCTCCGAATGATAGCGTTAAGGTGGCAATGGGTATCGAACCAGCGCACAGCGGCACGGGCGTTTTTGCGTTCGATGTAGCAGTGGGCTCTCTCGGACGGTAGTGGCGCCCAGGCAGACAGCCGCAAGACCAGCAGGGTGCAGCGCACCCCATGGCCAGCCGTGCGGGAGCTGATGGGGTGGAAGACCATCAAAGGCCCCCTTTGCGGCGGTTGACCAGCGCCCACAGGCCACCCCATGCCATGGCGGCGGGACGTTCGGCGGCGGCGATGCGGTCGGGATTGCTTTTCAAATGGCGGCCGGGATGGCCAGCGAGTTTGCGGTTTTGGAGCCGAGCATTGCGGACGGCGTGACGAATGGGTAACATTGGCATGTCAATTTTCCTTAGTCCGAACTTTGATAAAGAGCCCCGTTAGGTGTTACTAGCACCAGTGATCGGGGTTTTCTTTTGCCCGCTATTTGCGGTTTGTAGGCTGTTGACCAGTGTCATCAACAGGCCCTTCTTCCTCTCCAGCCGATCGGCTGACCTTGTCTCCTCTATCGATTGCAGCTCCGGTAAACAGCCGGTGTGCCACTCGTATTCCGACATGCGCCCATGGAACAGATGTTGTAACCCGAGCTCTACCACCGCCTGGCGGATCGACTCTCTATCTGCTCTACCGATGGGCAATACGGGGCCTGCACATGCCGCCGGGAGTTCGGCGGTGTAGCAGATGGCTGCACGCTGTTTTTGATTGGCTTCGCGCCAGTAACGCGGCACTTGGGATTTGCTTTGTAGGAGTTGCGCCCTCAGCAGGGCGGGGAAATCTTCGGGGGAAGTCATACACTCAGCCCCAGCCAAGCCAGCCAGCCGTCGCGGATTTCCTTGGGGCGGCTCTCAAATGCGAGCTTTATACCGGCGTTCCAGGCGGGGAGGTAAACGTAGTAATCGCCTTTGGCACTTGGGTTGCCGGGGATCTTCATTTCGACACCAGGCAGTTTGCCCGCCTTGATCATTTCCACCACGGCCTTGCGTGTTTTGCCAATGGCTCTGCCAAAAGCGTCTGCTGTGACGGCATCGGTATGAACCATGGTTGGTGTCAGCCCGATCGTAAACCGAGCGGGGATCTCGCTCTCACCCTCTGGCTTTTTTGTTGTGTCGCTCATCTCTGGTAACCTCTCCGGTTATCCCTGTTAGCTGCTGCGAGCTTTCAGGGGCTCTAGCGATTCAAATATCGCTCATCGGCAAAATCTATTTGCATATTAAATATGGGATTGGATATTCATGTCAACCACCATTAATCAAAAAATGGCGTTAATCAGAGAGTCGGAGAGACTAAACAAGAAGGAATTCGCGGAGCTGATAGGGGTGATCTATAGCTCGTACGTACACTATGAGAATGGTCGAAGCGTGCCCTCCACAGAGGTGGTGATGAGAATGCTGAATCATCCACAGCTTGAAAAATACGCTCTCTGGTTTATGACAGACAAAATCGCGCCAGGAGCCGGACAAATCGCACCGGCTCTCGCACACTCTGGGCAAGACGAAGGCGCCTGTTCAGCCTCAGGCAAGAAAACTGGTTAACCCTGCACTTGGCGTTTCTCGACGCCATTGATGCAATGAGTCTGTGTGAGCAGGCTGTTCAATCGATCGGAGGGCTTCTCTAATGTCTATTAAGAAGCTCGATGATGGTCAATACCAAGTGGACGTAAGACCGACGGGTCGCAATGGAAAGCGGGTCCGGCGGAGGTTTGCCAAGAAACACGAAGCTGTTGCCTTTGAGCGTCATGTGCTGGCGACGCAGCATGACAAGCCCTGGCAGAGTAAGCCCGCAGATGCCCGCATGCTGGCCGAGCTCATCGAAATCTGGTGGGTGCACAAAGGGCAATATCAAAAATGGGGCATCCATGCACGACGTACCTTGCTGCGGGCAGATCGCTATCTGGGCGAGGTCCGGGTCAATCAGCTTGATGCTCATACCTTGACTTTTTTGCGCTCAGGTATGCTGGCTGCAGGTATCACCCCCAATAGCGTCAACCGCCTGGTGGTGGAGTTAAGTGGCATGTTTAACTTCCTCATCGAGGGCGGTTTGTACAGGGGTGAGAATCCGATTCGGAAACTGAAAGCGTTGAAGGTTGCCCCTAGGGAGATGAGCTATCTCTCTCCGTTTGAGGTCAAGCAGTTGCTGGCAGGGTTGACAGGGGATGATCGCGGGATTGCCGTACTATGCCTGAGCACCGGCGCACGGTGGAGTGAGGCCTACACCTTACGGGCCGAGCATGTGGTGAATCGGCGGGTCACGTTCGTGGCCACCAAGAACGGCAAGAATCGGGCTGTCCCCATTAGTGCAGAAGTTGAGGTTGAATGGGTGGCAAACAAGCGGGGGGTATTGTTCCCCATGGCGAATTATCTGCGGGTGAGAGAGACGCTTAGAGCTGTGAAGCCCGATTTGCCCAAAGGACAAGCCGTGCATGTACTGCGGCATACCTTTGCGACTCACTTCATAGCTAATGGTGGCAACATCCTAGTGCTTCAACGGATCCTAGGTCATGGCAGCATCCAGCAGACTATGACCTATGCCCATTTCGCTCCTGATTTCTTACAGGATGCGGTGCAGTTCAACCCGCTGAAAGGGGGAGCTGGTTAGGTGTTGTGTCCACATGATTGACCACACCTGACCACTAGAGAGGGTGGATGAAAGCTCACCAGAGCCTCTAGCCTGGATAAAGGATTGTTGCGGCAAGCCAGGTATAGCAAGGTGTCACGCTGTATTCCTTGAGTTTTCAAGGGTGAGTGAATCTGATGACAAAATGAATAAAAAGGCGCTTTGGGCGCCTTTTTTGTTGCACTGAGGGGCAGAGTAAGATATCGCCACCCAACAGGCGCTTTTCTGCTAGAATATGCCCCCTGTGTGAGTCCCGGATGGACTCACGGTCTGGTCTCCCAGGCCCAGTTTGCCGTCTTGTGCTAAGGCGGGTGTAGCAATAGGTTAATCATGAGTTTTGCCGATAGTTTATTTTTTCTGATGTTGCTGGTTGCCGGCAGCGTGTTCTTCTCTCTTTCCGAGATATCCCTTGCCGCCTCCCGCAAGATCAAGTTGCAGGTGATGGCCGATGAGGGAAATCGCCATGCCGCCAAGGTGCTGGCGCTGCAGGCCCAGCCGGGTAATTTCTTTACCGTGGTGCAAATCGGCCTCAATACCGTCGCCATCCTGGGTGGTATCCTGGGCGAGTCGGCCCTGAATCCTGCCATCAAGGGGTTCATCTCCGGCTTCTATCAGGGCCCCTGGCTCAGCCAGATAAGCTCCGCCGCCTCCTTCGTGTTCGTCACCGGTATGTTCATCCTGATCGCCGACCTGATGCCCAAGCGCCTGGCCATGACCATGCCGGAGCGGATCGCCGTGGTGGTGGTACGCCCCATGCTGCTGTGCGTGACCCTGCTGATGCCGCTGGTGTGGTTCTTCAATGGCATGGCGAATGCGTTGTTCCGTCTGTTGCGAGTCTCCATGATACGCAACGACGAGATCACCTCTGACGACATCTATGCGGTGATGGATGCAGGCGCCGAGGCCGGCGTCATCCAGCGTGAAGAGCATCAGCTCATCGAGAACGTGTTCGAGTTGCAGTCCCTCGGCGTCACCTCCGCCATGACCGCCCGCGAGAGCCTGATCTATTTCACCCTGCAAGAGGGTGAGGAGAGCATCAAGGCCAAGATTGCCGAACACCCGCACAACAAGTTTCTGGTGTGCGACCACAACCTCGACAGCATCAAGGGTTTCGTCGATGCCAAAGAGCTGCTGATCCGCGTCATCAGCGGCCAGAGCATAGACCTCAACAGCGGCTCCCTGGTGCAGAACGTCATCATCATTCCCGACACCCTCAACCTCTACGAGGCGATGGAGTACTTCAAGAACCACAGGGGCGACTTCGCCGTGGTGATGAACGAATACGCGCTGGTGGTGGGGATAGTCACCATGAACGACCTGATGAGTACCGTCATGGGCGAGTGGGCCACCCACGTGGTGGAAGAGCAAATAGTGCAGCGGGACGAAAACTCCTGGCTGGTGGACGGGGTGACTCCGATCTCCGACGTGATGCGTGCTTTCGACATAGAGGCGTTTCCGGATAGCCAGAACTACGAGACCATAGCCGGCTTCATCATGTTCATGCTGCGCAAGATCCCCAAGCGCACCGATTCGGTGAAGTACGCGGGCTACAAGTTCGAAGTCGTCGACATCGACAGCTACAAGATCGACCAACTGCTGGTCACCCGGGTCGAACCCGTGGTGGCTGAGAAGCCTGCGGACGCAGCTGTGTGATCGGATGCCAGGCTCCCCAAGCGCGCCTGGTGTCGGTGAAGTACGCGGGCTACAAGTTCGAAGTCGTCGACATCGACAGCTACAAGATCGACCAACTGCTGGTTACCCGGGTCGAACCCGTGGTGACCGAGAAGCCTGCTCAGGAATCGTAAAGGAGCTATCAAGGAGTCATGAAGATGCAGTCTCATTCCCGTGCGCTGGCCTGTGTGGCGCTCGCCCTTGCGCTGGGTGCTTGCAGCCAGAGCGCACCCCGCAAGGCCACTGCCGTTGCCAAGCCTGCCGCTCCCAAGGCGGTGGTGGTGCCGCAGCAGGATCCCGATGCCGTGGTGCAAAGTGCCGTGGCAGAGCCGAGCCCGGTATTCGATGAAGAGTATCACGGCCCGGAGCAGGGGTCGCTGGAGTCGGTGACCGCCCTGTTTGCCCGCGGTTATATCGAGTCGGCCATGCGCGAGACCATGCTGGCGGCGGTGCACAGCGATTATCCCTTGCTCGGTATGCGGGATGTGCGGCTGACCGACCCTGTGGCCAAGTTCCTCACCTCGGCCCAGGCCCGCACCACGGCCCACGATTATCTCTATGCCGGGGTACAGCGTCGACTGGGTCGTCCTCTGAGCCCGGCTCAGTGGGAACAGATCTGGAAGGGGCTGCCCCAGCAGGGCCGGGTGTCCGACTGGACCAAACAGATAAAACGGGTGTTGGCAGGACGTTGAGTCGTCACCACCGACAAGAGATGAGGCTACCCATTGGGTGGCCTCAGTCGTTTGCGTGGTAGGCAATCAGGAGGAGGCCGGGCCGGCCGGCTTGCCAAACAGCACGCTTATTTTCTTCTGCCAGGGGAGGCCACTGGCCTCGCGCAGCATGTCGCGCCATTCGTGGAAGGTGAGGGTGAGCGGGTTGAAGCTGTGGATTGGCTTGGTGATGCCGAAGCGGCACGGCTCGGCCGGGTCTTCTTCCACGAAGGTGCCGAATAGCCTGTCCCAGATAATGAGCACCCCGGCGAAGTTGCGATCTATGTATTTGGCGTTGCTGGCGTGGTGCACCCTGTGGTGGGAGGGGGTGTTGAAAACCCACTCCAGTTTGCCGAGCTTGCCCACCACCTGGGTGTGGACGAAGAACTGAAAGCCCAGGCTCAAGAGCACGGTCGCCACCACGGCCTCGGGCGGGAAGCCGATGAGGATCATGGGGATCCAGAACAGCCACATGCCCGAGATGGGGTACATCAGGCTCTGGCGAAAGGCGGTGGAGAGGTTGAGTCGCTCCGAGCTGTGGTGCACCACGTGGGAGGCCCAGAGCCAGCGCACGTGGTGGCTGGCGAAGTGGAACAGCCAGTAGCAGAGATCCTGCAGGAGAAAGAGCAGCAACAGGTTCCAGAGATTGAGCTCGATGTCGAACAATCGCCAGCCCCAGAGGGCGTCATAGAGGTAGGCGATGGCGATGGCCGCCAGCGCATCGCCCCCCTGATGCATCAGTGCCAAAGTGGCGTTGGCGAACAAGTCTCGCCACTGGTAAGTGGCGGTGGGAAAGGCCGTCCCGTGCTTGCGCAGATAGATCATCTCCCAGCCGATAAAGGCCAGAAAGATCGGGGAGAGATAGAGAAGCAGCAGTTGCACATCCATGTCGGGTATCCGGTCAGAGCAATTGCTTTCCAGCATAAAGGATGGATTTAATCTTTCATTAACATTTTTTGCCGGTGGGGTGTCGTCATCAGGTGCTCGTCATGAAGCGCAGCGAGCCGCTTTTCATAAATTGGCGCTATGCCTCCCTGAGCGGAAGCCACCGTGACTATGCTTGATGAGATTTTCTACCTCTGGAGTGGCAGATAGATGATGCGGCTGTGGTGTTGCTTGTTGATGGGGGTCTGCCTGTTGGCGCAGGCCAAGACCCGGGTCGAGATCCTGGCCGATGCCAACTATCCCCCCTACTCCTGGCAGGAGGGGGATGAGGTGAAGGGGATCTATGCCGACATAGTGCGCAGTGTGACGGCCTCCATGGATGACTACGAGGTGGTGATCAAGGCCATACCCTGGCGACGCGGCCTCAGCATGGTGGAGCAGGGCAGCGCCTTCGCCATCTTCCCGCCCTACTACCAGCCCGACAGCCGCCCCTGGATATGGCCCTACTCCCAGCCTCTGCTCGACGAGGAGCTGGTAGTGATGTGCGGCGCCGGGGTGGCGGTCAATACTCCGCAGGCGCAGTTCCCGGCCGACTACTACGGGCTGCGCTTTGGCATGAATGCCGGTTTCACCATCGGTGGTGCCCCCTTCTGGCAGGCCGTCCAGCAGCAGAAGATCGGGCTGGAGGAGGTGAAAAGCAACCGGGAGAACCTGCTCAAGATTGTGCGTGGTCGGGTGGACTGCACAATCAACGACCGCCTCTCCCTGCTCTATGAGCTGCTCAACATGATCAAGGGCAACCAGCTGGCGGTGGCCGACATGTCCCAGCTCAAGCAAGGGCCAGTGCTCAGCAAGGAGCAGGGGTTTCTCGGCTACAGCCGCAAGGGGGAGTTTGACTTCAAGGAGGACTTTGCCGAGCAGTTCGACAAGCGGCTCTACGAGCTCAAGAAGCGGGACGGGATCCGTTCCATAGTGGAGCATTATCTGGGAAAGTCCCCGCGCTGAACTGATGACGGAACCGGTCAGATTCAGCCGTTGAACCCAGTGTTTCGGCCAAAATAGAAGAGGGACTGCGAGTCCCTCTTTTTACTTTTTCTGAGTCGCCGTTTACAGCACCTGGCTCAGGAACTGGCGCAGGCGGGGGGAGGGGGGATTATCAAAGAAGTCGGTCGGCTTCTCATCCACCAGCAGCTCGCCGTTTTCCATGAACAGCACCCGATCCGCCACCTCGCGGGCAAAACCCATCTCATGGGTCACCACCACCATGGTCATGCCCTCGCGGGCCAGCCCCTTCATGACATCCAGCACCTCGCCCACCATCTCGGGGTCGAGCGCACTGGTGGGCTCATCGAACAGCATGATGCGCGGTTGCATGGCGAGTGCCCGGGCGATGGCCACCCGCTGTTGCTGGCCGCCGGAGAGCTGGGACGGATAGCTCTCTGCTTTGTTCGACAACCCCACTTTCAGCAGCAGAGCCTTGGCCCTGTCCCGCGCATCATTGCGCGAAAGCCCACGCACCTTCTGCGGTGCCAGGCAGATGTTGTCCAGCACGTTCAGGTGGGGGAAGAGGTTGAAGGACTGGAACACCATGCCCACCTCTTCCCGCAGCTTGTTGACGTCGCCCGGTTCGGTCAGAGAGATGCCATCGACCACTATGTTGCCGTCGTTGATGGTTTCCAGCTGGTTGAGGGTGCGCAGGAAGGTGGACTTGCCCGAGCCGCTGGGGCCGACGATCACCACCACTTCCCCTTCAGCCACCTGGGTGCTGACGTTTTTCAGGGCGTGTACCTCGGTACCATAGAATTTCTCGACACCTGTCGCCTTGATAATCGGATCAGTTGCTACGCGCATATTTCACCTCCAGACGACGTACCAGAAAGGAGAGGGTGCCGGTCAGCACCAGATAGAGCAGGGCCACGGTGAACCACACCTCGAACGGACTGAAGGTGGAGCTCACCACCTCACGCCCCGCCTTGGTGAGATCCGTGATGGAGATGACCGAAACCAGGGAGGAGTCCTTGATGAGGTTGATGAACTGTCCCGCCAGCGGTGGCAGCACCCGCTTGAAGGCTTGCGGCAGGATGACGTAGCGCATGGTCTGGGCGGAGGTGAGCCCGAGGCTGCGACCGGCCTCCATCTGCCCCTTGTGAATGGAGCTGATGCCGGCGCGCACGATCTCCGCGACATAGGCGCCGGTAAAGACGGCCAGCGCCGCGACCCCGGCAGTGAACCGGTCCAGGTTCAGCACTGTGCCGATGAAGAAGTAGACGATGAAGATCTGCACCAGCAGCGGCGTGCCACGAATGAGTTCTACATAGGTGACGGCCAGATTGCGCAGGGCCGGGTTGGGGGAGAGGCGGGCCAGGCCTGCCAGGGTGCCGAGCAGGATGGCGAACACGCCCGCCACCAGGGAGAGCTTGACCGTGACCCAGACGCCCCAGGCGATGGGGCCTGCGGTCCAGGTGAGTTCGGTATCCAGGGTATCGCCCCGGAAGATGGTGTCGCCTTCTGCGACTTTCACGCCTGTGCTGGCGATGGCCTGGCGCTGATTGGGGTCGAGATCGTTTTGCAGGAACAGCTTGCCCTGTTCGGCGCTGGTGGTGCCGGCGACCACTGTGCCATCAAATTCGGCCAGATTGTTCTGCTCCGCCTGGTAAGCGATGTATTGGGGTATCCGCTCCCAGCGCCAGGTGTAATCCACGGATTGAACCGCTTTATAGATACCGAATACGGCAGCCAGCAGCATCAGCAGGAAGACGCCGTGCCAGAGCAGTTGATTGGGTTGTTTTTCCATCTGTCTTGTTGGGTTGTGCACTGTCGCAACCTCGTTGTAGTTATTTATTGTGTGGGGATCTGCGTGAAGGGGCGGCGAACCGCCCCTTGAGAGGTTACTTGAGCTGGTTCAGCCAGGCGTGGGATTCGAACCACTTCTTGTAGAGGCGGTCGTAGCTGCCATCGCCCTTGATCTGGCGCAGGTAGTTGTTGAACCAGTTGAGGGTGTCCTGATCGCCCTTGCGGATGGCCCAGGCCAGCGGCTCGAAGGTGAACGGCTTGTCGAGGTGCACCACGGCGCCTGCATTCTGGGAGGCAAAGATGGCGTTGTAAGGCAGGTCGTAGACGAAGGCATCCACCTTGCCGTTGATCACTTCCAGCTTGGCATCATCCTGAGTTTCAAACTGCAGCAGGGTGGCTTTGGGGATCAGGCGCTTGACTGCCTGCTCGCCTGTGGTGCCAAGCTTGACCGCGATCTTGTACTTGGGATCGTTGAGATCGCTGAAGGACTTGATTTCGTTTGCTTTGTCCTTGCGCAGCACTATGGTCTGACCGACGACTATGTAGGGATCGGCGAAGTTGACGCGCAGGTTGCGCTGGGGGGTGACTGTCATGCCGCCCATGATGACGTCGAATTTGTCGGTCAGCAGTGCTGGAATGATGCCATCCCATGCGGTGTTGACGAACTCGACCTTCACGCCCATCTCCTTGGCGACCATCTTGGCAAGATCCACGTCGAAGCCGATGTACTGCCCCTGCTTGTTGGTCATTTCGAAGGGTTGATAGCCGGCGTCGAAGCCGACGCGCAGCACGCCGCGCTCCAGTACGGCGTCCAGGGTGGAACTGGGCGCGGCACTGGCCAGCCCGCAAAACAGCAAGGTAGATAGAATGAGTTTTTTGATCATAAGTGACGTCTCTGTCGATGTTGTGTTCGGCCTTGAACCTGCTCCCGTGCGACTCCGTGGCACAAGAGACTGCTGCATCCGGCAACAGGCAAGACAGGATTATTGTCTTGGTTGAGGCAAAAGCCCCATATGAGATTCCATATTCTCAGTGCTGAGTGAAAAATGTACCAAACTCCGATTGTGCCAGATGACTCAATAGGTTAGTGGCGTCTTTTCCCCGTGGCTGCACTCATAAAATCACACGAAAACAACATATCTATCTAATGGTGCGGGTTCAAGTCCAAAATGCCTGTGGGACACTTTGTTACACCGCTCCCCTCATCAACGGTGCCAAACGTTCCTTACCCTCCTGCGGGCAGCATGGATGGGATTCTTATGGGGCGGCTCAAGCGAGATTTTATGCAACCGATGAACTTTTATTGAGAATTTAGTCAGACACCACTGGGTCTTGTTTTGCGCTTCCAATATACTCACTTACCTTCGTTTAGTGGCACGGGTATGGACACCTCAATACTGCTCAAGCTGGATGTATTCACCCTGATGATCATGGCGTTGGGTGGCTACAGCCTCGGTTTTATCACCCTCTCCATCATCTGGTCGACCCACAGGGAGATCCCCGGACTCGGACTCTGGTGGTGGTCCAGCCTGTGCGCCCTCGTGGCCCAGAGTCTCTTCTCACTGCAGGCCTTCATGCCCAATCTGGCGGGGATCTGGCTGGCCAATCTGCTGATCACCGTCTGCATCGCCCTGATGCCGCTGGCATTGCAACGTTTCTTTGGCAAGCCCCTCAGCTGGCGCGCCACAGCCCTGTTCATGCTGATCTATGTGTTGACCCTGAGCTGGAGCATCTTGTTCAACGAACAGATGGCGCCACGGGTATTGCTGGCCTGCCTGAGCTACATGGTGCTGGGGGCCGTGATAGTGCTGCTCATCTGGCGGCACGGCTATCCTGACTACCTGCCGGCTGTGCTGGTGTTCACCGTGGTCAATATCCTGCTCTATGGCTTCAATCTGATGCGGATGGGGTTTCTGCTGCAGGGGGATGTGCGGGTGCTGATGGATCAGAGCGGCGTCAATGTGCTGCCTTTTCTCTCCATGCTGATGGGGAGTTACCTCTCCACCTTCGGGGTGCTGCTGCTCTGTACCCAGTACCGGGCGCTGGCGCTGCGCCAGCAGGCCAGCCACGACTCCCTGACCGGTCTGTTGAACCGGCGCGGCTTCATGGAGCGGATGGCGGCGCGACGGGTGAGCAAATTTGGCGCCCTGGCGGTGCTGGATCTGGATGATTTCAAGCAGATCAATGATCGTCACGGCCACGAGATGGGGGACCGGGTGCTGGCAGCGGTGGGGGCTTATCTCGGCGCTCAGCCTGAGCTGGTGGCCAGCCGCTTTGGCGGCGAGGAGTTTGTCGTGCTGCTGCCGCAGGAGGATGAGCAAGCCCAGCAGGCGCGCTGCGAGCAGATATTGCAGGATCTGGCGGCGCTGGAGCTGGACGGCATCGGCATCACGGTCAGCATGGGGCTGGCGCGTTGCCAGCACGGCTGGCATTTCGACACCCTGTTCAGCCAGGCCGACGGCGCCCTCTATCAGGCCAAGCGGGAGGGCAAGAACCGGATCTGCCGACTGGCCTGACGCCTCAAGGCGCCAACTCCACTTCCGGAGCCTGGGTGCGCGGCGCCTGGGCCTTGAGGAAGGGAAGCAGCAACAGGGCCGAGACCCCGGCCGCCACCGAGATCACCACGAAGAAGCCGTTCCAGTGCCAGATCTCCATCACCTTGGCCAGCGGATAACCCGACAGCGCCGCCCCCATGTAGGCGAACAGGCCGACGAAGCCGGTGGCGGCCCCCGCCGAATTTTTGTGGGAGCACTCGGCCGCCGCCATGCCGATCAGCATCTGGGGGCCGAACACGAAGAAGCCGATGGTGAAGAAGCAGGCCGCCTGCATCACATAGCTGAAGAAGGGCATCAGCCACAGCGACCCCACCGCCAGCAATATCCCCACCGCGAAGATGAGGTTCATGGGCCCCCGGTTGCCGTTGAACAGCTTGTCCGATCCCCAGCCCGCCACCAGGGCGCCGATAAAGCCCCCCACCTCGAACATGGAGATGGCCGAGTTGGCGCTCATCAGGTTGAAGCCGCGCTGCTCCGTCATGTAGAGATTGCCCCAGTCGTTGATGGCGGTGCGCACCACGTAGACCAGCACGTAACAGCAGGCCAGCAGCCAGATGTAGGGGTTGCCGAGCACGTATTTACGCAGGATCTGGCGAGGAGAGAGGCCCGCATCCTGGGTCTGCTGGGCGATCTCCAGGGCATCCTGGCGCCACTCGCCGACCGTGGGCAGCCCCATGGCGCTCGGGGTGTCCCGCAGCCGCCAGCAGAGGAACAAGCCGGTCAGAATGGCGATGACACCGGGCACTATCATGCCGTAGCGCCAGCCGTGTTGCAGGGCGATGGTGCTGACGATGAGCGGGATCAGGGCCCCGCCCACGTTGTGGGCCGTGTTCCAGGCCGACCACCAGAAGCCGCGCTCGGTACGCGAATACCAGCTGGTGAGCAGCTTGGAGCAGGGGGGCCAGCCCCAGCCCTGGAAGAAGGCGTTGGCGACCCAGAGTGCCGCATACAGCCAGAGGGACGAGGAGAGGCCGAACAATATGTTGATGGCCCCGGTGGCCATCAGCCCCAGCCCCATGAAGTAGCGCGGGTTGGCGCGGTCGCTGATGATGCCGGAGAAGAACTTGGAGCAGCCGTAGGTGATGTAGAACAGGGTCCACAGCATGCCGATGTCGGACTTGTCCAGCATGCCGTCCGCCAGCATGTCCGGCATGGCGAAGTTGAAGCTCTTGCGGGTGAAGTAGAAGACCGCATAGCCCAGGTACATGGTCAGCAGAATATGCAGCCGCCAGTGACGGTAGCTGGCATCGATCTCGGCCTGATCGCGGATGAGCGGCTGGGGCGGCGCGCTTCTCATAAAACTCAGCATGCAGGGCCTCGCTGGATAAGGGGGTCAGCCATGAGGCTCCTCCCGTTTGCGATTGGGCAGGGCCACGGTCAGCTGGGTGCCGTGGATGCAGGAGAGTTGCAGGCTGCCGCCGAGGGCCTGCACCCGTTCGCGAATGCCGAGCAGGCCATACCCCTGGGGCGTGCGGTGCTCCGGCAGGCCGCAGCCGTCATCCTCCAGCAACAGCAGCAGGCGCTCGGCCTGGCGATGGGCGCGAATGGTGACCGAGCTGGCGTTGGCGTGTTTGACCACGTTGTTGAGCCCCTCCTGACAGACCCGAAACAGGGTGACCCGCTGGGCGTCGGAGAGCCCCTCGTCCGCCAGCTGCCACTCGAGCCGGGTGACGATACCGCGGCGCTCCAGCTCCAGCTCCCGCAGCAGGCTGCGTACCGCCTGCTCCAGACTCATGTCGTCGAGCTGGCGGGGACGCAGACGACCGAGCAGGCCGCGCACCGCATCGTAGATACCGAGCGACAGGGTTTCGATGAGGGCGCTGCTCTGGCCGACCCCGGCGTTGTCTGGCGCGAGACGGCGCACTATGCCGGCCTGGGTGCGGATGGCGGTGATGGTCTGGCCTATGTCGTCGTGCAGCTCGCGGGCTACCTCCTTGCGAATGCTCTCCTCGGTTTCCAGCAGCCGCTCGGTGAGCTGGCGGTTGTAGGCGAGCTGGCGGGTCAGCGCCTGATTGAGCTCGCGCTGGCGCTGGATGCCGGCCCCCAGCAGCAGGCCGGTCAGGCTCTGGGCCAGCAGGGAGAGCAGCAGATCCAGCGGGTGTTCGTGCCAGGCCTGGCCCGCCATCAGGGCGACCGTGTTCATCAGGGTGGCGAGCAGAGCCCCCTGCCAGCCGTAGCGCCAGGCCATGGCCATGATGGGAATGGCGAGGCAAAACGGGGTGAAGCGCACCAGCGAGTCCGGCAGGCCGAGCTGCAGCCAGAGGCTCAGCACGAACAGCAGCAGATACCAGACCAGATGACGAAAGCGCCAGTCCACCGGTTGATCCACTAGCGCAGGCCCGAGCGGCACCCAGGTGGCGCGGGTGAGGTAGTGCCAGATCAGCATGCAGGTGGAGGTGAGGGTCAGGCCGCCGGTCAGGGTGAGCAGCAGGGCGGTGAGGCCATCTTCCCCGGCCAGATGCCAGAGCAGGGATTGCAGCAGCGCCGCCACAGTGACGGTGGCGAGCAGCACCAACAGCTGTTGCCAGTCGTTGCGCACCTGCTGGCGGCGGGCGATGAGCAGCGGCAGCAGGGTGAGCAGGCTGCCCGCCTGGATCAGCGGCCACAGTGGCAGCCCTACCTCCTGATTGAGCCAGTAGAGCAGCAGGGATTCACACAGCAGCAGCGGCGGCCAGTAGGCGATCGGGCTTTGCAGCAAGAGGCCGAGGCGCAGGCCGAACGGGAACAGCAGCACCGCCAGTATGGGGGATCCCGCCAGATGCAGGCTGATGCTCCACAGGCAAAACCAGCCGGCGGCAAAGATGAAGCAGGCCGCCAGCGAGATGGCGACATAGCTGGCAAGGCGGGGGATCACCAGCTGTCCAGCATGCGATGGGCCAGCTCCACGTTGTTGCTGACTTTCAGTTTGTCCATCAGGTTGGCGCGGTGCACGTGCACCGTCTTGGGAGAGAGGCCGAGCTGTTCGGCGATGGCTTTGACTTCCAGCCCGCGCGCCAGCAGCTGCGCCACTTCCCGCTCCCGATTGGTGAGGGGATCCTGGCTGTTGCAGGCCAGCTTGTGGGCGATATCCGGGGTCAGGTAGCAGCCACCGTGGGCGGCGGTGCGCACCGCGGCGATCAGCTCATCCGGGCTGCAACGCTTGGAGAGAAAACCCTTGGCACCGGCCTGCAGGGCCTGCTCGATCAATGCCGGACTGTCGTGCACCGACAGCATCACCACGGCGAGGCCGGAGGGGAGGCGCTTGAGCAGGTCCAGCCCGGATTGATCCGGCATTGAGATATCGCACACGCACAGCTGTACGCCGCTGCCTGGCAACCCGGCGAGGGCGTCGGCGGCCGAGCCGAATTCGGCCACGACCTTGAGATCGGGCTCGAGATTGAGCAACTGGGCAAAACCGGAGCGGACGATCTGGTGATCGTCGATGAGGGCAATCTTTATCATGATGTCAGCCTGAAATCTGCGGCCAGGGTGCTGGCGCGGCCAACAAGATACCTGCCGCCTCGCTCGGGCTCAAGAGGAAGGGCGCATTGTGGTCGGTATGGTGGGCGCTTGTGCCCCAAAGCTTGATCGGGATCAGGGAGGGGGCGGCTTTGCACCCGGCCCAGGCCGGGGAGAACACGCGCCGTCCCTCGTGGAGGTCGGCGCGTGCCCGTGGCGGTTAGCGGTGCAGCTCGCCCGCCCGCTCCGGCTGATAGACCACCTCCAGGATCTCGACCTGGATGGTGCGACCGGCGGGGCCCGGCCAGGCGATGCTGTCGCCCACCTTCAGCCCCAGCAAGGCGCTGCCGACCGGTGCCAGCACGGAGATCTTGGACTCATCACCCTGCACATCCTTCGGATAGACCAGGGTCAGGCAGAAGTCGTTGCCGCTGCTCTGCATCTTGAAGCGCACCGTGCTGTTCATGGTCACCACGTCCGGCGGCATGTCGGCTGGCTCGCGCATCTCGGCGCGGTCGAGTTCCTCCTGCAATGCCAGGTGTTGCGGGTGGTTGCCGAGCAGTTGTTCGATGCGATCGAGATCCAGGCTGGAAATCACGAGATGAGGTCTTTGCATAGGATATTCCTTATCAATGGGTCATATGACCAGGATGGCGGGCAAGCTGGTCGCAAAAGGGGTCGATACGAAAAAATAGATCGGGAACGCATGCCCCCGAACGACTCGCTGTCAGGGGCGAGGGCGGGGGCTCAACGGGGTGTGAGCTGGCTTGGAAAAATCATGAACGCTTTCATGGGGATACCATAACCATTCTGGACTGCTTTGGCAATTATCCTGATAGGCTTGTCAGGGGGCCTGATAATCGTACTGCTTGATGATGCGCGCCAAGCTGCCATCGTCGCGCATGGCCAGAATGGTCTTGCGCCAGCGCAGCGCTTCGGCAGGGGGAAAGCGGGGGCTGGCGGCAAGGTAGAGGGCCGTCTGTTGCAGGGTGTCGCCGCGCACCAGATCCGTCAGCGGCAAGCCGGCCTGCTGCTGATTGTAACGGGCGCTGTTCCAGGCCACGGCCCAACCCTGAATGCGATCCAGCGCCAGCTTGCTGGCATTGCTGACCTCCTCGGCTACCACATCCTGTTTCACCCGGCCAAGCGGCTGGATCAGGCTCTGGCCATAGGAACCGCGCATCACCCCTATGGTCAGGCCGGGCAGCGCCTTGACCGAGAGTGGATCGGGGTGATGCCGGCGATGACTGACCAGCACGAAGGCTTCGTCCAGCAGGGGGGCAATCCAGAGAAACTGCGGCTCGCGCTGGGGACTTCTGACCGGCGGCACCAGCAATACGTTCTGGCGATGACGGGTCTGGCTGAGGGCGCGGGCCAGCGGCATCAGCTCGATTGTCAGCGGCTCCTTGAGACGGCGGGCGGCTTCCTCCAGCACCTCTATGGCCATGCCGCTCGGCGCGCCCTGGTAGGATCGAATGACATAAGGGGGGACCTCGGCCGCGATGACCACAACGGCATGGGCCTGAATGGCGGGAAAGAGCAGGCTGCAGAACAGCAGCATGAGAACGGGAATGCGCATAGGAAACCGGATCAGGGATGAGTACATAGAGTGTAACATCCCGTTACCACAAGTCAGCTCACCCCATTCAGGGTGGCACGTCAGTCGAAGAAATCCCTCAGATCCAGGGTCTGGTAGTCCTCCAGCTGCAGCCAGGGCAGCTGTTTTGGCACGGGTTTGAGGGTCACCTCCATCCGGTAGCTACGATAGCCGTCCAGGCTTGCCGACTCCACCACCAGCGGGATCTGCCAACGGCTCGACCAGAGGATGCGGGTACGCTGCTTGCCCTCGCGCCCTTCATACCAGCGTGCCTGTTCGGGGGCGGCCTCATCCAGAGGCGTCATCCCTTGCAGCAGGGCCGGGTTGATGAGGTAGCGGATCCGCTCCCAATCCGGCTTGAAGGCCACCTGGCCGTACTCTTCCTCCGGCACTTCCACCAGCTGGTTGTGCCAGCTGTCGGCGTAGCGCAGTTGCAGCTCCCCTTGCTCGTCACGGGTCACCCAGCGTGCCGCCATCTGATGGGTAAAGTGTTTGTGGCCCGGGTTGGCATCGTGAGTGGCGTGATAGGCGCGCGCCAGCGGCAGCGGGATGAGCCGCTGACTCCACACCTGGTTGCCGACCCGCATCCACTTCTCCTGCCAGCTGTTTTCCTTGGCGATGCCATCGCTGCTGGTGACCCTGTCGTGATAGCTGATCCGGGCGGCCAGATCGGGAGTCTCCTCGGCATGAGCCTGAAAGGAGAGGGCGCTGCCAAGCAGCCATAACGGAAGTAACAATCGCATCATGCTTGATCGCTCGAAAGAGCAGGGGCCCCGGGTGAGGGACCCCGGCCCCCGCCGCGGTAACGGCGGGCCCCCACCCCCCGTTGGCGCACACACGGG